>DAIDJA010000064.1 GCA_027451605.1 Acidimicrobiales bacterium | reverse complement strand
GTTAGATGGATTAAACCTGAGTGATTTTTAAGACAATTAAGGAAAAACAGTAAATTCTTAACTGGAACTATTCGACTTAAATAGAGGAAGTTTACTTCACCATTCTGTTTTTTTAAATTAGGCAAGTCCAAATTTGTGTGTTTTGCAGATAAGTTTGGTGCGATAACGACATTTGAATGTGGCAAAATCGCATGGATAAAGTCGTTTTCTAACTCAGTGGAGGCATGCCAAATGACCCTTCGTGGAATTGTGCTTAATTTGAAAAATAGTAAAAATATTGTTTTTTTCAGTTTTTTTAATTTGAGAGCGCCAGGATTTAGACACCCACGTGGTGCAATGATTATATTAATCATATATCTAAAAACTAAAACCAGTAGAATGGGTAAAACGACTTCGGAAAATGAGAATACCGTATTTAGCTAGAGAACATCAGGTTTGATTTCGCTGAAAATCGATCTGTAAAGCGTGAAGGTAAACCCAGGTGGTTTTAAATACATCACTCTACCTTTGCCGATTTTATTCCACACGCCAATTTCAATATTTGGGTATTGATCTGTAGCGCCGGTATCTCTGTCCAGACATATAATATAAAAGTCGAATATGTCTCCAAGCGCCTCTACTAATGATGATATTGAGCGGATATGACCCCCACCCTTACTGCCAGGTAAGTACGTGCCTATTACAATTAATACTTTAGTTCTGTTTTTCATGGTCGTAACATTATTGGAATATTCAACATTATGATGCTAATTATGTTGTCGGTCAAATGAGCGATGAGACAAAACTAAATCACAGAACACAATATTAATTTTGTTCTGTGATTCCACTAGTATTATTTTATAATTAGCTATATTAAGGTCGGCTTAAATGAATATCATACCATTAATGCAATACTTACTGAAAGCAATCAGCTATTATTCAAAACCCACCGCACTACTGGGATCAGCAGAATGGTAAACGGTATAACTTCAAAAATCGCAACTATGCCAGATTCAATTGCTGCCGTACTTAAGTATGCTGAAATGATCCCCAGTACAATTCCGTCGACATAATTTCGGTTAAACAATTTTCCATAAAGTATCAAAATAATCCCAAGGAAAATCCCAATCCCCAGCAATCCCAACAACCCGAAATTTGCCCAGGCTTCAACCTCAACAGGTGTGTTTACGGTTGTTCCGAAATCCCAGGGTGATATTAATCCATATTGTCGACCGAATTCATTAGCCAAGCCGTAGATGGGTTTAAATGGTGCAATGACCCGTGGAATGAAAAGAAACGGTAGCAATGTATAGGTTTCTTTATTCCAATAACCGTAATTTTTTGGAACATTAGTAACCATATAACCTAATTCTTCAACGTGATCAAATCTGTCTGCTGACTGGTTTATTTCCGTCTTAGAGGCATGCAGGAAGGCATGGGTACTTAGCACCAGCATATCTTTAGCAGCTGAGTAATGTCCGACTGATTCTGGATATTTAAGTCTGGCTTCAGACTTAGCTACATTCATGAAAATTGCGATCGGAACTAGAATAATCAAAATCCATACTACAAACTGTTTCTTTCTTAAAGTTAAAACAAAAATCGAAGCTTTAAAAGCTCCGATCGCCGAATAAAGGGCAAAAACTCCACTCATGCCCACAATACTATCGGTTGCAATTAGCAATAAGGTAATAAGTTTTTGCGTTCTACCCAATGTTCCTTCTGTCCACATATATACCAATACAATAATTGCGATAATTCGGAATAAACCAATTAGAATTACTAATTGTCCTAGTTTCCCCGAAATGCTTCCCGGTAAAAATCTTCGGACTGTAATTCCCACAAAAAATAACATAAGACATCGATAAAAAGTTACTTTGGGATTAGAAATATGTATAATTGTGGAAGTGTATTTGCAGAATCGCGATAAACCGGGGTAAATACTTCGATAGAAAAGTCCGGAAGTAACATAAGTCAGAACGAAGCATAACGTAGCTATTATACCGGCTTCGCGTATTGTTAATGGGTAATTAAAGACATACGAGCCAGTAGGCGCTGCTACTAAGGTAGCCATATAGATATAAATCCCCTGAACCCCTCCGTATTTTCCTAGGAGCGGGAATTCATCCTTCTCGTAAGTTTTAACAATTGGAGCAAAACATACCGCAACTGCTATAAGTCCGATCATGATATATTCAATTGGGAGATTAGAAGTATCTGTCCTAATGAGGAAGGCGGTTATACATGCAGCAAAAGAAATAGAAGTCGCGAAGGCTGATTGAGAAGCAAATACGGAGTATGTCAAAATTGCCAGTTCGGCAATTGCAAAAATTAGTATCGTTGGCCTGGGTATAAGTGAAACCGCAATTATACTTGAAATGATAAAAATATAAGCGATGTCGTGCAATCGCTTATCTGATTCTGATGCTAAATATCTGCGTGTATTCTGAGCTTCGTACTTTGTTTGCATGGAGATATGTAATATGATTATTTGCTAAATGCGATTCAAATGTTATTTGCTAAAATCTGTACAGTGATTGTCTTTAGCAGTATCAATAATGTTAACTAATTAAGTAATAATTGTTCTGCGGCAAGTATTGTTGCATGTGACGATTCATTTACCCAAGATGGACTGCGCTTACTTGATTCTATAAGTGTTTTGAATTCCATTAATGCGTTTGCTTGACCCTTATCTTGTCCGTTAAGCATTTCTTTCCTTCCGTCAAGTTCAATGCTGCGGAAATCGTCAATTACGGCGGATTTGCCTCTTCCCAATACTTCAATTCTTTCTTTACTCGTGGCGCTATGTCCATTTACTGAATAAGTGATAACGGCAACTGATCCATCTTCGAAACTCAACGAAACAGCTATATTGTCTGACAATATACGTTCTTCAAAACCGGAACCGAATACGTTCAAAGACGATACGGGTAATCCCACAATTGCCGAGCATGTATCAATAAAGTGGCAAACTTCTCCAAGTAATCGACCTCCCTCACGACGGTCATGATACCAATGCGTTAATGGAACTCTTCCCGTTGCCACTCTATAGGTTATTGTTAAACTGCCACCATTTGCAATATTTGTGTCGCTTGCGTCTAATGTTTTTGTCTCGAAATGCCTTTTTAAACGTTGAATTGCAGGTGAGAACCTTCGGTTAAAACCTACAAATAAAATCGAATCAGCGAGGTTTGTATAAATTAACTCCAATTCTCCTCGACTTAGTGCTAAAGGTTTCTCGCACCAAACATGTTTGCCGCCTGCAAGAGCATCGGAGGCAATCTGAGCGTGAGAGCTGTGCGGTGTTGCGATAAAAACAGTGTTAATGCTATCGTTATTTAGTAATTCTTTATAATTGTTAAAGACTTTAACGCCGTTAGTGTTTTCAGCTACCCTATTGGCACTAATTCCTGTGGACGAAACTACTCCGTAAAGTGTGCCAAATTTTGTTTTATTAATGGTCGGTATTAAGGTCGAAATCGTATAATTACCGGCACCAATCAGACCAATCCGGATAGGAGCAGAATTATTACCAATGAATTTATCTCGGATTTTATTTGTCGAATCTATTGTATCAGCGATAGTAATTTTTGATAGAGTACCAACAGTAGGTGATAATCGATCTAATTTTTTCCCGTAAGTAAATAGGATTCCCAAGATATCCTTGGAGCTATTAAGCTCGCTGTAAGCTTTTTCGGCATTATCGATCTCAAAACTCTCACTTATTAAATCTTGAAATGAAATTTTGTTACCGGAAAGAAGATTTATTACGGTCTCCATATTTCTTCCTTCCGTGAATCTTACAAAACCAGTTGGGTAATCAACACCCCATTCTTCATAACTTCGATCATATCGCCCGGGTCCATAGGATCTGGCAACTTTAATAGTAATTTCCTTATTGTAAAGAGGAGTTCTTTCCGCCTCAACGGCGACATCTCCGACGATTACTATTACTCCTCGATCGCGAAGAATCTCCGGAGTACGTTTTAACGGTAAATTTGTCTTTCCTCCGGCCGTTATGAGGACGCAGTCGAGTCCTGTACCACGGGTTGCATCCAGTATTGCTTCAGATGTCAAATTCCCTTTCTCTAAATATGCGACCGCAGAAGATCCCTGCCTTGATAAAAGTTCTACTTTAGCTTCATCTATATCGATACCAAATACGGAAGCTCCTGAAGCAATCGCCAATTTAGCAGCGAGTTGTCCTATCAGCCCCAATCCAATGATGCCAATATTTGAACCGGGTTGAATTTCGCCAAGACGTAAAGCGTGAAGCGAAATCGAAGCGATAGTTGAAAAGGCTGCATCCGAAATTGATACATTCGGTGGAACTTTAGTACAAAGTAGGCCCGGTACTGCCTGAAAGTCTGCATGGTTGGCATGACCGGCACCACCTGTTGCAACTAAATCTCCCGGTTGAATACCCACAACATATTCACCTACCTCTCTTGCCATACCACAGGCTGAATATCCGAGAGGAATATCGCTGTTTAATTTGCTCCTTACAGTTTTAAGAGTTGATAAGGGACCGTCTTGTTTAGCTTTTCGGAGCACCTGCTTCACGAGATCCGGCCGCGCTTTAGCCTTTTCCAGTAAATTCGATTGGGCCAATTGGGTAATCATTTTTTCAGTGCCGGACGAAACAATTGAAGCAAGAGTTTCCACCAATACTTCAGTTGGTTTAATAATAGGAATCGGTACTTCCACCAAACGTACCTGCCCACCGGACAGACCTTGAACAACTTGCCTCATGATACTTTGTCTCGGGTCGGACTCAACTTAAAGTTCTCAAATGTGAATATAGCCTTTATCGGTATTTCGCCGGAATATTCTAATGTTAAACACGCACCTTCATTTAATTTCGAAAAATCAGAAGCTATTGTCCCCAAGTAGGGGTCATTTACGACGTATTCATATTTTAGCTTAAGCTGGCATTCTATATTTAAGTCAAAGGTATTTATTGTTGCCGGGCCGAGTTCGGAATCAGTTTCACTTATATCGTCTTTCGGTTCATATCTAAATCTCAGTGGCCTATTCACTATCATTCCGCTAGGCGGATTATTCTGAAGTTTAAATTCAAAAGGCAAATGAAAATACCAGGCTATGTCATGGAAACCTGATCCTAAGATAGTGTCAAATATCTTTAGTTTGTTTTCATTTTTATGCAGCTGGATTTTACGTGTATGAACCGGAGCACCCGATAGGTGTGAAAAGCCATCATGATGAGCACAAATGGATATAAGATTATTGTTTTCATCGGAGTTTTCTACAGTTACTTGTGCCTTTCGCCCTGCTCTAAAGGACCCCCATACTTGAGTTGAATTTTCCTTGTCAATAGTTACGGTATTGTGTGCCCTTGAGCTACGTTCATACGACCGTCTTAACCCTGCCTCATATGTTGATACACCTGTATCACACAGTATCGGAGTCTGATCGAAATATAATAAAACATTAAAGGTGTCAGCGTGACTGTGGGCGGGAAGCTCTTTTGGACATGGGTTACCGACATCAAACAGGAGGCTTAGTTTTGATTTAGTTTGATCATAGGGTCGATAAGTAAAATATCCCGAATATTCAGGCTGTTTTAAACGATCCGGGCTCGCTATGTCTAAATTCGACAGTCCTCTGCCATCAGACTTGAGGTGCGGAATAATTTCACGGTCGCAATAATTAGTGATAAGTTGTATTAAATCCGGATCTATCCTAAAGCAGTCATTAACAGCCCAAGGTTCACCAGTCGGCGATATTGAATCCAGTAACCACTGATGCATTCTATTAATTATTTGAGTCATCCATGTGACTAAATGTGAAGCTTTACCTGTAGCCGAATCATATTTTGTCAAAGCATTATGAATATCAATTAGGTCGGCTAAAACCTGAACGTGATATGACATTGACCTTTCGTAGTGAGCTCCATCTTTTAAAATTTGATAATTACAGGTGTTTTTCAATTCATTAAGGTGTCTATTCAGTGACTTTGAATTCCCAAAATAGCAATCCGCAATTATTAGAGCTTTTAGGTTCTTAATTAAGTGATTGCCTTCGACATCGTATTCCTTCAAACCTTTAAGAATGCGGTAGCTGAGAATAATCTGGCGCATGATAGATTTATCAATATCTGAATCAAGTCGATGCCGATTGTGTAAATCTATCAAGACGATCATTCGGAGTGAAATCACATAGGGCGACCACTTTATTGCGTCAAATGTTTTACAGTGAAATGTCCAAGATTGTAAATATCTGGATACAACATTTACAAACTCATCTTCAGTGACATTTGATTCGAGTTGCCATAACCACTCAAAATAGTTTAAATTGAATCTAAATAAAAGCGATCTGTTCGAATGATCCCAGTCGTCAAACGAAATTCCTTTGTCCGACAATACAGGAGTTACTTCATTAATAGCACCTATTTGACCATTAATGATGAGCGATGATTCCACGTAACACTTAGATTTAATTAAATAGTTTGCTTGAAGTGGAATGAATTCGGGTAGTTTATAAGCTTGATATTTATTACCAATCAATTTGTTAATGGACGAAAGCAATTCATCCGCTTGTTTAACCGGAATTAGTCGAATGATTGTTCGGAGGGTACGCCCATAAACTCTATAAAATATCATTCGGAGTTTGAGTTGTGAGATTGTATCGTAGTAGATCTTTAGTTTTTGCAAATTGCTTTCCATGGCCATTCACTATTTCTTATCCAAAAACCAATGGACCTCGGAGGAGATTCCTTCAAAAAAAGATCTTGGATTAAAATTCAGATCATCTATTGCAGGAGTGATATCGACATTTTTATTCTCAGTTATCCGTAATATTTGCTCTTTTTTTAGTTTTGGGTGTTTGGACAATGACTCATAAAGATGTATGAAGCGAGCAACGTAAGGCACCGGTAGCTTTACAAACAGAGACTTTTTATTTAGAACCCCAATTGTTATATCAAAGAGCTCTTTTAGGGTGATCGGGTTTGGTCCGCCAATGTTATAGGCCTTACCTATACCTACGACAGAGGATAAAAGCTCGATATAAACATTAGCTAAATCGTCAACGTGGATTGGTTGTTGCAGGGCGGTACCGCCATCAAATAACGGAAAAATCGGGATCGGTAATTTGACAATATATTGAATTAAACGTTCTAGATTTCTATCGCCTTGAGCACCGTAAATCATTGTCGGCCGAACGATAGTCCAATCTAAATCAGACTGCATTATCGCCTGTTCTGCAGCCAATCTGGGTTGTTTTGATTTTACCGGCAATTTGGTAAAAATAGAGCTTGTAGATGTAAAGATTGCCCGCTTTATGTCATAATGTCGTAGCAGTGAAACAATATCTGTGATTGAATATTGTCCCATTGAAGATACAAATATAAACGCTGTAGATTCATTATTGTTTATTTTCTCAAAAAAACGGCTAAGACTTTCACTGTTGCTTAAATCACCATTTACTGGGTTTGCGCCTAAGGTTTCCAATGTCCTATTAGCTTCATTCGATCTAGATAATGCATATACATTAACCCCATTTTCAATTAGTCTTGCCACTATCCGTTTTCCGGTAAAACCCGATCCGCCAATGATATAAATATCGGAGTATTTCCCAATCATAGATTTCAATTTTAATACCGCTTAAATGGACAAAAGATTACAAACGTGTGATGTTAATTCGTATAATTCTTGCGCCGTAGATTCAAAAGCCTTTATTCCCTTACCATAAGGATCGGCTACATCATAACCCGAATCATATGCCATCAGGTCTATAGCCTTACGGTGTCCGTTTATTAACTTAAGCCAATCGTCGACATTTTGGTTATGTTTTTTGGGCCCGTATGGTTGTGCTCTTTGGACGAATTCTTTGAGAGTGTATATTTTATGAAGCGATAATGATTGTTCGAAAACGACAACTCGTCGAATGTGCTCAGTCTCCATTGTAAGGATTAGGTCGAACTCTACTGGCTTGATGTCACTTATATTGACTGATCGGTGTTGGGATACGTCAATGTCATAGGATCGCATGACAGTACATGCGTCAGGTGGAGGGGGACTATTTGAGCCAAGGAAACCTGCGGAATTTACTAGAGTATCACCACTACGATCTGTAACTGCCTTTCGCAAAAAACCTTCTGCCATTGGTGATCTGCAGATATTAGCTGAGCATATAAAAAGGATCCGAACCATGAATTACCTAAAAGCCTATTGGATATAAATATGAAACGTAAATGCTTCTGTTAAGTATATGGTTATCTTAATCCAGGAATCCCAAGTGTAATTTAAAAGCTCCCCATTGTATAGAAATAAATTAAAGCGGTGAAACATTCAGCTATTTTTAAGTGCTAGAATTTAAAAATCAATTAGCTTAAATTCTGGATAAAAGTGAGAGTTGGCTGGTAATTAAAGTATTAATAGTTTAATTATTTAAATCAAAATTTTAATTTGAACATGGATTACGGAACTAACTCTAACGAGGTATTATTACGCGACTATTTTAAGATTCTTTATAAGCAT
>DAIDJA010000063.1 GCA_027451605.1 Acidimicrobiales bacterium | reverse complement strand
CGTATCTTTTATATATCCGGTTAATATATGTCCGTAATGCGTAAGCCCGTTTGCAAAAGGAGGGCCGTCGTAAAATACATATTCATTCTGCGTGCCGTCACTTAATTTGGAAGGACGCAAAGTAACGGATGCATTAAATGTCTGATCTTGATCCCAGAACGATAAAATATTCTCTTCGATATCTTTTAAATTTGGTTGAGAAGAAATCGTTGGGTATCGATGATTGTTTTTCATTAACTATATAGCTTAGATTAAAAAACTACGATAAAAAATTTAGGTTAAATAAGTGACAAAGAGTAAATAAATTGATAGCCTAAATGAAGTCACTTTATTTTGAAGGAGGCCAATATGCCAACTGTAAAGAAAGCAGCCAAGAAGGCACCTGCCAAAAAAGCTCCGGCGAAGAAAGCCGCAGCCAAGAAGGCACCTGCCAAAAAAGCTGTAGCAAAGAAGGCACCAGCTAAGAAAGCACCGGCAAAGAAAGCCCCGGCAAAGAAGGCACCAGCTAAAAAAGCTCCCGCCAAAAAAGCCCCGGCAAAGAAGGCCCCTGCTAAAAAAGCTCCCGCCAAGAAAGCTCCGGCTAAGAAGGCACCGGCTAAGAAGGCACCTGCCAAAAAAGCTCCGGCTAAGAAGGCACCTGCCAAAAAAGCTCCGGCCAAGGCTAAAGCTAGCAGGTTAGCACCCCCCGCAAGAAATCTTGCGGGGGGTGCATTAACTCAACGAACTGTCGCTCCGGTAAAGCCGATCGTAAGAAAACTCACTCCGGAAGATTTAGAATTTTTTAAACAACAAAAAGTATTATTGCTAACCGAACGAGAAAGGCTAATAGCTCAAGGAAACGATCTTTTAGAAGAGGCGGCTGCTCTGGTTAAAGAGATAGAACCCGGTGATACGCAATTTGATGATGAGTCGGGTGAGGGTACTACGCTTTCGGTTGATCGCGAGCGGGATCAATTTCTGTCGCGCCAGGCATTTGCCGAAGTTGATGAGATCGATGAGGCGCTTAAGAGAATACAGAATAAGACATATGGAATCTGTGAGATGTGCCGTGCTCCCATTCCAAAGGCCCGATTAAAGGTTATGCCTTTTACGAGACTTTGTGTTCCTTGCAAGAGTGGCGGACTGGCGCTTAGATGAGCGATGAGACAAAGATTGGACCGGTATTTCAAAATAAAAAGTTAAAGATAAAACCTTCAAAGGTAATTACGGTATTTTTGACGGCAGTAGCCGTCATTTTTGTTGATCAGATTTCAAAATCTTTGGTATTTGACAAAAAACCGGATTTTCATCTATTTTGGATTTTCTATTTTAGGTATACCTTAAACAGCGGAGCTGCATTTAGCCTGTTAAGCAGCTCTTCCATTTACGTCGAAGTTATCGCCGCTGTCGTTGTGATTGCATTGATTGTATTTTCATTTAACGCTTCGTCAATTGTTCAGGCTCTTGGATTTGGTTTGGTAATAGGTGGGGCAATTTCCAATTTGAGCGACAGAGTGTTTAGGCATTTAAATAACAGTGTTATAGATTTTATATATACGAAGTATTGGCCTACTTTTAACATTGCAGATTCGTGTATTACCATAGGAATTGTTTTGATAGTAATAAGTTATATAAAAAGGCAAAATCCGAAGTCAGAAGTTGTTCAAAAGCAAAACAATGAACTATAGGGTATCTCAAGTTTTAAACGGTGAGCGTCTAGACAAAGCCTTGGCTATATTGACAAATATAAACCGCGAAAAGATCATATTAAAAATTGAGTCAGGTGAAATTGAAGTTAACGGCAAGATAATTTCAACCAAATCTTTTAGGGTAAAGACCGACGACCTAATCTCATGTGACTTAACAGAACTTATCTCTCAGGGCGAACTATTACCTAATCCGACTATTACCTTTAAGGTGGTATTTGAAGATGAACATATACTGGTAATCGACAAACCAGCCGGATTAGTTGTCCATCCCAGCTCACTTGGATCAAAAAATGATCTGACAAAAACACTCGTTTCCCAACTTATCCATAAATACCCTCAAATGAAAGAGGTGGGTGAAAGTTTCCGTCCTGGGATTGTTCACAGGCTAGATAAGGATACGACAGGCCTTATGGTGATAGCCAAACGGGCTCAGGCGTACGAGAAACTGAAGGTAGCGGTAAAAGATCACCTGATCAAAAGAAAGTATCATGCAATAGTAATTGGAACCTTTAAGGATAAGTTCGGCAAGATTGAAGCACCTATCGGAAGATCTTTAACAAATAAGATTAAGATGGCGGTAGTTGAAAATGGCAAGCCCGCTGTTACACATTTTAAAGTACTTGAAACTTTTGCAGGTGAATTGTCGTGTAGTTTTGTTGAAGTTGATTTGGAAACTGGGAGGACTCATCAGATACGAGTTCATTTCAGTGAATTGGACCACGCAGTCCTGGGAGACAAGTTATACGGTCAGAAGCTTAAATACGGAAAAATTGTCCTAACTCGTCCTATGCTCCATGCCTCGCAACTTTGTTTTGAACACCCCGTCACCGCTAAAGATATTGTTGTTGAAAGTGAACTTCCCGATGATTTCGAATCTGTACTTTCTATATTAAGGCTTTTGAAAAGTGGAAGATAACTTGATCTTTTGTTTTAAATTTTATTCGTAATATCTGTAGACAACTTCGGCAACACAGGCCGGCTTATCTTTTCCGTCAATTACAAAAGTTACTTCCAGAACAGCCTGGGCGCCCCCCTGTACCTCTTCGACCGCCTTTAATAGAGCTTTGGCCTTTACCTTTGAATTAACGAGTACCGGTGAGGGGAAGCGAACTTTATTTGTACCGTAATTTATTCCAAAAGACACTCCTTCTACTTTCAAAAAACTTGCGAGCAATACCGGAGCCAAAGACAAGGTAAGGTAGCCGTGGGCAATCGTGTCTCCAAAGGGACCACTCTTGGCCCGTTCGGGATCGACGTGAATCCACTGATAATCTCCGGTGGCTTTTGCAAACTGATCAATAGTATCCTGAGTGACTTGAATATAGTCGCTTTCCCCGAGTGGCTGTCCCACTCTGTTAAATAAGTCAGTTATTCCTTGAATGGTTACTATTTCAGGCATGCTGTTGTCCTCGTATTTCTAAGTTGTTAAAGCTAAATTTTAGTTATCTAAACCAAATTTTAACATAGGTTCTGGACATTGGATGAATGAGTAGAATCAACATGGCAATATCTACGATAAGTGTTAAAACTCCAACCGGAAAAAAGGAATATATAGCGTAAATATAAAATATCAACACAAAATTCAATATACTTAGGGCAACTGCCAGAAGCCACATCTTTAGATTATTGTTGGCAATTCCGAAAGCGGCGACACCCTGAAGAAGGGGTACAATAAAGATAAACAAAATAAAGACAAATGGCAATCCCTGTGTACCGGAGAACATATCAAGTACCGTAAAGACTACATCGATATAGGCTATTATTACCGAAATGTAAAGAGTCTGTGGCTGACTTCTGTCAAGCCACCGGGTATTTTTCATGTTTAATATCTTATATTAATAATTGAACTTTTAGGTTCAGCTAATGACTTTGATCAGAATTAAGTTTCCTAATTATCGACGTAATTCAATTAAAATGCCCAAAGAAATTATTTTTGAAAGTAAAGTTCATGGCTTTAATGGGAACGGTTTCATTATGTTCAGTGTGCCGATAACTTGCTTTGCCATTTTATTATTGAACTTTGGTTTTTGGAAATTTTAGTTTTAAAACTCAAATTTAAACTGACATTTTGACCGTCATGTTTATTTAGAAGTGACAGATGTATATAGTTTTTTGTTAATTTTGATACTTTATTATTTTGATTTAAGACATAAAAATCACCAAAAATAGCGATATTCTATAAAATGTGGTATTAGTGCACTCAAATGACCTTATCGGCAAAGAAATCAACGGCAGATATGCCGTTGAGGGATTCGTAGGTTCAGGCGGTTCATCGGTGGTTGTTGCCGCACGTGATCTTAAAAAAGATAGACCCGTTGCAGTCAAGCTCTTACACCCGCAGCTTCTATATGAAGCGGGATTTATGAGAAGATTTTTGCTTGAATCAAGGGCCACTTCGTCTTTAATACATCCAAATATTATTCCCGTTTATGACTGGGGAACTTTTGAAGCAAAGCCTTTTTTAGTGACCGAACTTTTAACGGGTGGGACTTTAAAGTCCATTATCGATTCGAAACAGGAACTAAGCTATTCCCAGGTTTTGTTTGTGGGAATTCAGGCTGCTAGAGGTTTGCAGCACGCCCATGAGAAAAACTTTATCCATAGGGATATTAAACCTGCCAATATTCTTTTCGACAGCAAGTGTGGAGTGGTAATAGGTGATTTTGGACTTGCCAGAGCTCTCTCCCAGGCCGGTTGGACAGAGCCGATAGGCTCCATTTTGGGGACTGCCAAATACGCTTCCCCGGAACAGGCAAAGGGCATAGATCTTGACGGCAAGTCAGACGTTTATTCACTTGGTCTGGTTTTATATGAAATGCTTACCGGTTCGATTCCGTTTCAGGGCGACAGCCCTTTAACTACCCTAACCAACAGAATAGATGTTAAGCTTCCCGCAAATGAAAAGCTAGGTCCGTTAGAAGAGCTTGTGTTTTTGGCGACGATTCCCGAAAAGGAAGGCAGAATATCAGCCAAGCAGTTGGTAAAGGGAATGGAAAAACTTGCAAAATCACTTGAATCGCCGAAGTTTTTGCCCCTTGTACCTACCAAAGTTTTGTCCGGTGAGGCAGGAGCGGCAAGGTTGACCTTAAGTGAAGTTACTTCATCTCAGGGAGTAACCGCATTAAAACTGAATCAAAACGGCGAAAAGAGCGACAGTGACATTACTCTTATAAAAGTCCCTGAAGATGATTTAAATCAAACCAATTCCGATGATATTGAAGCAGCCGAAGAGCTATCTATCGGACCGGATTGGAAGGACAAAGAGCCTCCTGCTCTCAGAGTCGATAAGAGGCATAAAAAGTGGCCGTTCCTACTTGCGGTAGTTATTATTTTGGCACTGATTGCAGGGATAATCTATGAGACAAATAATTATGTAATAGCTTCTCAAAGCGTTCCAAATCTATACAATCAAAGCGTTACTGCCGCAAAAATTGAGCTTAAAAACGAAAAACTTATCGGTAAAATTAGTAAACAAGTCTATTCAAATACGATTCCGTCAGGATATGTTGTATCTCAGTATCCTCCACCGCAGTCCCGAGAAGACCCAAATCAATCTGTATCTTTCGTCGTTTCAAAAGGCCCGTTTCCGGTTGAGCTACCTATGAATATGGACGGAGGCTCAGTTTCAGTCGTGGAAGCTCAGCTGTCGAGATTAAAATTTACCTATAAGGTTACAACTCAGTATTCTGAGACCGTGCCGACTCAAACCGTAATTTCTACGAGTCCCACAAGCGGTAGTTATCAACCGGGCAATGTTGTTAACTTGATTGTTTCTGCGGGTCCTGCCCCCAGGACGATACAGAATCTGCAGAATTTGCCATTGGCTCAGGCCGAATCCGACCTTAAAAATCTAGCCCTCAATTATCAGGTAACTCAGGTCTATTCAACTACGGTAAACTCCGGACTGGTTATTTCAACCACTCCTCCGGCCGGCCAGCAGGTCCCAAGAGGTACTACAATCACAATCACAGAATCTATCGGACCTCAATATGTAAAAGTTCCGAGTGTAAATGGGATGACTGTAACTCAGGCCAGCTCAGCTTTGACAAACGCCGGTCTGGCCATCTCAGCTACTTACGGGCCCGTAGGTTCTAATGCTGTTGCCTATACGACAAACCCACCCGCTGGTACATCTGTGGTAATCGGTAGTAGCATTACCTTATATACAAAATGATCGGAGTGTCTTAGTAAGTTGTTATTTCTGGAAGGCTTAAGGATGTTGTTGGTTTTTGCCGGAGTAGTGATCGGCGATGACATCGCAAACACTTTTGACTATTCTTCTGTTGATAGACTCTTGGCAGTTTCAATATGCGTATTGGCCGGATATTTAATCGGCGGGATATTAGGTCGAATAATAATCAGAGGGGTGGGTGATACGGTTCGAAAACTTAAAGAAGTCCCTGCTGCTGAAATTTTGGGCGCATCCGTTTTGGCAACGACCGGATTGGTTTTTGCCGCTGCTATTGACACACCGCTAATACTGCTTTTAAGAAGAAACTACGCATTACCGGTTGCCGGTATCATTGCTTGGACATTTTCATATATTGGACTAAGAGTCGGTTCGGCAAAAGCAACACAAGTTTCAAATGTCATTGGTCTTACCAAGCGCCTGGCAAAAGACATCGACCCGGAAGAAATTGATCCCAATGCGGTAATGCTCGATCTGTCAGCCACAATGGACAGAACTGTTTGGGTATTAATCAAAAACAGTATGTTGTCGTCTGAAATTGTTGTTCCAAGGTTTGTATTAGATGAACTTAAACTTTTGGCCGAATCCAGTGATCCGGCTATATCCCGGAGGGCAAATAAGAGTTTGGAAATCTTGGATTATGTTAGGGATAAACTTTCCGCATTAACGATTGCCGAGAGTTCGGTGCTTGAAACTGAAGTATTCGGAGAAAAATTAGTCGTTTTGGCTGGCAAACTCAAGTTACGGCTTATAACTTCAGATCCCAAAGTGATAGAACTGGCTCAAAAAGACAACATTTTGTTTACTGATATTAGTACTTTAGCTAACGAGATGGCACCCGAGCATTTTGTAGGCGAAAAACTTAAGGTTGATTTGGTTAAGCGTGGTACTCAAGACGGACAAACTGTGGGATTCTTGGAAGACGGCGACATGGTAGTGGTAAATGATTCAAGTCACATGCTCGGTAAAAAAGATGTCTTCGTCGAGGTGATTCAGAGCAGAAGAACTACCCAGGGTCTGTTAGTATTCGCAAAAGTTGCTACCTAAACTCATTTTGCTTAAATCCGGGTCCGTTATCTTTATCGCGCTTTGAGATGACTATACAGTTAAAAGCCCTTAAAAATACGGACCTACTTTTAAAATTTAGAATGCAGGTTAAAGGGCCTTAACGGCTGAGACAAGCTTTGTAAGCGAATCCTTGGCGTCCCCGAATAGCAATGTTGTTTTGGGATTATACAGAAGTTCATTTTCAATTCCCGCAAATCCCGGTCTCATCGATCTTTTCAAAAATATAACGGCATTTGCATCATCTACGTGGAGTATAGGCATTCCGTAAATGGGTGATCCGGGAGAGTCATGGGCTGCAGGATTAACAACGTCGTTAGCCCCTACCACCAATGCCACGTCCGTGGTTGAAAACTCGGGATTTGCTTCGTCCATCTCTTTCAACTCGTCATAGGGAACGTTCGCTTCAGCAAGCAGCACATTCATATGACCCGGCATTCTTCCCGCAACGGGGTGAATTGCATAAAATACCTCGACACCGCGTTTTTTTAGTTCATCGGAAAGTTCACGAATTGTATGTTGGGCTTGAGCAACCGCCAGACCGTAACCCGGGACAATTACAACCTTTCGGGCATAGGCTAAAAGTACTGCCAAATCGTCAGGCGTGGAGGATCTTACCGGGCGAACCTCACCGCCTGTTTCGGAAGCTGCGGTAACGACAGATCCAAAAGCCGAAAATAAAATATTGGGCAAGGATCTTCCCATTGCCTTTGACATCATTTGAGTTAAGAGTGTTCCCGATGCTCCGACTAGGGTACCCGCTACAACCAAAAGAGTGTTGTTAATGGCAAATCCGGATGCTGCAACGGCGAGCCCGGTGAAGGAGTTTAAAAGAGAGATTAGTACAGGGACATCGGCTCCGCCAATCGGAAGCACAAAGGCGATTCCGAAGATAAGAGCCAGGATGGATATCACAAGCAAAAACGAAGTGGACGGTGAAGCTATAACAACAATGGCCAAAACCACAATTCCACCCGCGACAACCGCGTTTATAACTTGTTGGAATGGATAAGTGATCGGTCTTCCGGTCATCAACTCCTGCAACTTTCCAAACGCAATCGCAGATCCTGCAAAGGAGATGCAGCCGACTATTACGCCAAGCAGAACTTCAACAATTTGATAAACCGCAAATTGATGAGGATCTGAGACGTGGATAAATTCCGAATACGACACCAGCGCGGCCGCCCCTCCGCCAACTCCGTTGAATATCGCTACCATTTGCGGCATGGCGGTCATTTTGACAAGTCGTGCGGCGGGTATACCAACAATTACTCCGACTGCAATTGCGGCGATAATATATATAAGGTTATGAATGCCGTGAGTAAAAGTCATGATCACGGCGATTAACATTCCGACAGCACCGATTATGTTTCCGCGCCTGGCGGATTTAGGTGAAGTTAAACCTTTAAGGGCGAGAATAAAACAGACTGCGGCAACAAGGTAGGCAACACGTATGGCGGTTTCAATAGTAAAAGTGACTGCAAACATTCTTATTTGCCTTCCTCTGAGCTATCTTTTGATTTTGGTGAAGGCTTTTTTACCGAGAACATCTCGAGCATCCTGTCGGTGACTACGAAACCCCCGATTAC
>DAIDJA010000062.1 GCA_027451605.1 Acidimicrobiales bacterium | reverse complement strand
GAAATATCCAAGCGCCAACATGACCCAATTGAAGTTCCTGGAATTTCATCCATCAACCATCAAGGAACGCCCATGTATGCGGGGCAAACCATCAGTGAAACTCTAGTTACCGACAATTTAAAAAACTCCATAAGTTCAAAGGTGGGTAAATTCGACCTATCCAGTGAGTTTGTCGATATTGACAAAAAAGACGTTTCCGGTTCGTCAGCTGGGGCCGAATTGATAGTGGTTGAAAGCCTTGTCGACGACGGAACTCTAATTAAAGGTGCAAATTCATTGGCTGCATTAATCATACCCAATGTCGCAAAAATTTCGCCTTCACTTGCCAATGAGTTGGGATGTCACGATGGCGATTCAATAACTCTTAAGTCCGGATCGGCTGCGATTGCTTTAACGGCTAGTGTAGACTCCGGGGTTGCGGATAACACGGTTGTAGTAAAAAAGCTTGATGCCACAAATCCAATATCGCAAGCAAATAGCCTGACGACTGAGGTTGAGAAATGATTTTTGGAATGGATCCGTTATTTTTAGGTCACATAACCATCGGTGTGGTTATTAT
Organism: Acidimicrobiales bacterium; assembly: GCA_027451605.1. GTDB lineage: Bacteria > Actinomycetota > Acidimicrobiia > Acidimicrobiales > JABEUL01 > JAJZNL01. The sequence continues at coordinate 8,215 of DAIDJA010000062.1, read as the reverse complement.
TGCCGCGGTCAGGGTTCTCGTAGCATTTGTTGTTCTGCTTGTCTCGGTAATGATGATGATCTGGTTTGAGCGAAAGGTCATATCCGACATGCAAAACCGAATCGGACCCAACCGTGCGGGACCCTATGGTCTGTTGCAGTCTTTGGCAGACGGGATAAAGCTTTTTTTCAAAGAGGATTTGATACCGGAAAAGTCAGATAGATTTGTTTTTAAACTGGCACCCTATTTGGCTACCGTGCCCGCGTTTTTGACATTTGCCGTTATCCCTGTCGGTGGGAATGTTACCGTTCTAAAGCATACTTTTGAACTTCAGGTTGCGGATCCTCCGATAGGAATTTTATTCGTACTGGCGTTATCGTCAATTGCGGTTTATGGTGTTATGCTTGCGGGCTGGTCTTCGGGATCCAAATATCCGTTGATTGGTTCCGTAAGGGCATCGGCGCAGATGATATCTTACGAAGCTGCAATAAGTCTTTCGGTGGCAACGGCAGTATTGGTCTCCGCTTTAACAAAGTCAGGTATTAATTTTTTGTCAACCAGGGCAATCGTAGGCGCGCAGGCATCTTCGGTACTGCACTGGAATATTTTTGAAGTCGGAATTATCCCATTTGTGATCTTTATGATTGCGATAACCGCCGAAACCAACAGACCACCGTTTGACTTTGTGGAGGCCGAACAGGAGTTGGTCGGAGGATTCAATACAGAGTACTCCTCTATCCGATTCGCCCTATTTTATTTGGCCGAATTTATGAACACAATTACGATGTCGGCAATAGCAGTGACACTGTTTTTGGGAGGACCTGACGGACCGGGATTTCATTTCTTGACATGGTTGTGGCCCATACTCTGGTTTGCCGGCAAGACCTTAGTGTTTTTGTTCTGTTATGTGTGGGTGAGGGCGGCTCTTCCGAGGCTCAGATATGACCAGCTTATGGACTTGGGTTGGAAGTTTTTAATTCCGATCTCTTTGGGATGGTTGCTAATTGTGGCAGCGATGAGAATGCCGACAACCACTAAAGACATATTTATAGCATTTGGAGTAATTTTGGTACTTTGCATATTATCCGGTGTGTTTCTCTGGAGGACTATCAATGTCGGTAAAGAAAGAACCCTATCCAAAGAGAATATGAAACTTGCAGATTCGAATCAAGGCAGGTTAATAGTCGATGAGATAGATATAGTCGGTGGAAGAATCATACCGTTGCCGGGACTGGCAGAAATTGATGATGACGATGAAAATAATGAAATGACGGATTCTTCGGTCATCAGTTCCAGCCATTTAGATATGGATTCGGTTGAAATTGAAACTGCAGGTGATGAAAAATGAGCCGTAATTTTTTTGGTGGTTTTAAGGTAAGTTTTAAACAGATCGTTGAGCCACGGGTAACTACTCAATATCCAAAAGAGAAGAAGCCGAAGCCACCTCGTGCTCACGGCAGACACGTTCTAAATCGCTATGAAGATGGAATGGAAAAGTGTATCGGCTGTGAACTTTGTGCCGGGGTTTGTCCGGCTGACTGTATTTACGTTAGAGGACTGGATAATCCGCCGGATCATCCAGTTTCACCCGGAGAAAGATACGGATATATTTACGAGATCAATTATTTACGATGTATTCATTGTGATATGTGTGTTGAAGCCTGCCCCACTGAGGCCATCACTGAATCAAAACTATTCGAATTTTCTTTTGTTTCCCGTGCCGACGCCGTTTACACCAAATCCGAACTGGTAGTAGATGATGACGGAAAACCACGACAGATGCCATGGGAAGATTGGCGAGACGGTGAGGACGAGCATACTTCGGCTTGGATGCGGGCGACTTCACCTTCGGGAGATGCCGACTTTGAAGGGGTCGTGGCATGGTCCGGTGAGCTGGGTTACGGAACAAGGCATCCTGAGGGCGGACAAAGTGACAACAGGGATGATGATTTGACCGGAAACTTCCTGCTAAAAGATGTTAAAAAAGATCACATTCCGGTCGAATACGGAGGAAAGGTTATATGATGTTGTTGTCGGCAACTTATCCGGATTCAATAACGTTTGTCCTTTGTGCGATTGTAGTGGTCGGTGGTGGACTCGGAGTTGTGCTGTCCAATAATCCGGTAAGGGCAGCTTTAAATCTCGTTATGACACTATTCGGAGTAGCTGTACTTTTTGTTGAGTTAAGCGCCGATTTTTTGGCGGTTGTTCAGGTGATAATTTATGCGGGTGCGATCGTTGTACTTTTCCTTTTTGTAATTATGCTGCTTGGAGTCGATAAACAGGAAAAGCTCGGAAGCGAACCTTTAATTTTACAGCGGGTTATTGCAATCGTAGTGGGACTGGCTTTTTTGGGGATGATCATTGGTTATGGCTGGGGGAACTTTAATTCTCACGGTTCTTACAGTGTGATCGGCGTTGCCAGCGGGGGAGACAGTGGAATAGTTGAACTGGCAAAGGCGACTTTTTCATATTATCTGTTGCCTTTTGAAGTTACCTCGGTGCTTTTAATAATCGCAATTATCGGAGCGGTGGTGTTAATTGCCAGATCCGGACCCGGCGAAGATGAAGTTAAAGAAGATATTTCAGCCGAAATTAAAACTGATGGCCCAAAAGAGGGTCATGAAAATGACGTTTCCGTCAGTGAAGACAAAGTTGATGAAGTTAGGTCGGTAGATTTTACTGTCGGTGAGGAGCAAATAGTTTAAATGTCTGTAGATCTTAGTTATTATCTTATTTTGGCCGCGGTCCTATTTACTATCGGGCTAATTGGCCTTTTGGTGCGCAGGAATGTCTTGGTCATGTTAATGTGCGTAGAGCTCATGTTAAATGCATCCAATCTAACTTTTGTCGCATTCGCTTCAAAATTAAAAGATGTCGGGGGTCAAGCCGATGTCTTCTTTGTATTGGTTGTCGCTGCCGCAGAAGTTGTGGTCGGATTGGCAATTATAGTTTCGATTTATAGAAAACGGTTGGGCGCAACGGCCGATGATCTGTCATCGCTTAAAGGTTAATTAGATATGAAATTAGTATTTTTAATTCCGGCATTTCCTCTACTGGGAGCATTGTCGTTAATATTTTTCGGGAGAAAGCTAAAAGAGCCACTCGCCGGCTATATCGCTACGGCTGCGGTAGGTCTGTCATTTATTTTTTCTGTGGTTGTCTGGATAAAATTTTTAGGATTCAGTGGGAATGTATTTGTGGATCACCTTTTTGTCTGGATAAATACCGGGTCTTTTAAAGTCGATGCCGCTTTGAGGGTGGATCCTCTGTCTTTGACTATGGTTTTATTCGTAACGGGAGTATCAACCCTTATCCATTTCTACTCGGTTGAATACATGCATAAAGACATTGATTTCCCGAAATTCTTTCTGTATCTCAATCTGTTCGTGACATCCATGATTATTTTGGTTCTTGGAAATAACATGTTGTTGACCTTTGTCGGATGGGAAGGGGTCGGGGTTTGCTCCTATTTCCTTATATCGTTTTGGCACGAACGACCTTCCGCGGCTTCTGCGGGTAAGAAGGCAATGATAGTAAACAGGATCGCTGACGTTGGGTTTTTACTTTCGATGTTTTTGGTGATTCACTATGTCCACTCCTTAAATTATTCGGCTATTTTTGCCGCCGGTCCATCGCTGGCCAAAACCACCGTAGACGCAATTGTCCTTCTGGCATTTGTGGGAGCTATGGGTAAGTCCGCTCAGGTACCTCTATACGGATGGTTGGCCGACGCAATGGAAGGTCCGACACCCGTAAGCGCTTTAATTCACGCCGCAACAATGGTAACGGCCGGCGTTTATCTTATGGTTAGGCTGTCGCCGCTATTGGCTCTGTCCCCTGACGTGGCTCACATAATTACGATAATTGGAATTCTGACGGCTTTTATGGCGGCAATGTCTGCAACCGCTCAGGACGATATTAAAAAGGTTCTGGCTTATTCGACGGTATCGCAGCTTGGGTACATGTTTGTCGGCGTCGGAACGGGAGCTTATGCTGCGGCAATATTTTTGATGGTAACGCATGCATTTTATAAAGCTCTTCTGTTCTTAAGTTCCGGATCCGTTATCCATGGCATGCATGACGAACAGAACCTCAAAAAGATGGGCGCATTAAAAGTGGTTATGCCCATTACGGCGGTTGCATTTTTTACCGGATGGATGGCTATCGCCGGAGTCCCGCCATTTGCGGGATTTTGGTCCAAGGGTGACGTTTTGGTCGGAGCCTTCAGCGAATCTTGGTTGGTATGGATAATCGGTCTCTTTACCGCAGGTATTACTTCTTACTATATGGGACGCGAATATTGCCTGGCATTTTTGGGGAAAGCCCGTTGGATCTCAGAAAGCTCCAAAGGTAAGAAAAAATCCTCCAAAAAAGAAGATCACGGCCATGTTGTCGATCCGCATGAGCCTTCCTTTAAAATGATGATCCCGGTGGTGACTTTGGCGATCCTGGCCCTTGTCGGTGGTCTACTGAATCTTCCGTTCGCATCATCGTTAAAATTTTTGGACAAGTTTTTGACACCGGTTATTGCCGCAAGTCCGTCATATTTCCATCCAAGTGCCGTGAACCAGATAGCATTGGGTGTACTCGATGCCGTATTTGCTATCGGAGGCGGGTTGATAGCCTATTTCATTTGGTCCAAAACTTACGAAAAACCGGCATTGGAATTTACCTTGTTCAAAAACGCCTGGTATATCGATAAGACCGGAGATGTAGCAATTGCGAGGACTTCAACTAAGTTGGCCGAGGTCACCGATAATGTGATTGAACCCAAGGTTATTGACGGGGCAGTGATCGGATTGTCTAAATTGGTTTTGGCGGTTGGAATTTTAGTTAGAAAGATGGCGTCGGGTTTTGTGCGTCGTGAAGCTTTGGTAATTGCCGGAGGACTTGTGGCATTGATCATTATAGGTGGATTAAGAGGTGGTCTGTAATGACACAAAGTAGCCTTCCGTTTTTGACGGTAATCGTTTTGTTGCCAATAATTGGTGGTATTGTATTGGCATTTTTACCGGTTGACAGATTGGCAAAGTACTTGGGAATTGCCTTGTCGACAGTTTCGGGGATATTGGCTTTGATTGTTATGCTCTTATTCAAAACCGGAGACGCCAAATATCAATTTGTAACAAATCACAGTTGGGTTTCATCTTTGGGAATAGGTTGGCACTTTGGTGTGGACGGTATTTCACTCTTCCTTATGGAGATGGTGGCTCTCATTTTCCCGATTATTTTGATAGCGACAAACGATAAGTCTAAAAACAACACATATTCGGCATGGCTTTTAATATTGGAAGGTGCATGTTTCGGATCGTTTCTGTCGATGGACCTTTTCGGATTCTTCCTTTTCTTTGAACTTACGCTAATTCCGGCATATTTCCTTATTATTGGATGGGGGGGAAAGGATCGCAGCAGGGCCGCACTTAAGTTTTTCCTTTACACTCTATTCGGTTCGGCATTTTTGTTTGCGTCGATGGTAATTTTGGTGGTCATTCACCAAAATCAGACGGGAGTCTTTACTTTTGATATCACCAAACTTGTTCATACCAAGTTGAGTTATCCTACTCAGGTACTGCTTTTTCTGGGGTTTTCGGCGGCATTTGTTGTAAAGACACCTATTTTCCCGTTTCATACCTGGTCGCCCAAAGCTTACTCAGAAGCTCCGACTTCCGGTTCTATATCTTTGGCTTCAATAATGGCTAAGCTTGGGACCTACGGGCTTTTAAGGTTTGATCTCAACTTTTTTCCGCAAGCTAGCTATAGGCTCGCTCCTCTTTTGCTTACGCTCGGCGTAATTGGAATTGTCTATGGCGCAATTGTAGCCGCGGTTCAAAAGGACTTTAAAAAGTTGGTAGCCTTTTCCTCGCTGTCGCATTTAGGCTTTGTGGCAATCGGGATCTTTGCTTTTTCGACAATAGCAATGAACGGTACAATCCTTCAAATGTTTAATCACGGAGTATTGACTGCGGCAATGTTTTTGATAATCGGAATGATACTCGATCGTACAAAGACTATCGATATATCGAAACTTTCCGGTCTACAAAAAGCGGCACCGGTTTTGTCCGGAGCGATGATAGTGGTTATATTGGCTTCGTTGGGTTTACCGGGTACAAACGGGTTTATCGGTGAATTTCTTATACTGTCCGGTGCATTTATAGGTCATAGGTGGTGGGCTGTAGTCGCATTGACCGGTGTAATACTGTCAGCGGTCTACCTTCTCTGGGCATATCAAAGGGCTTTTCACAAGAAAGCGGAGAATTCTACGTCGATCATAAAAGACATGACCCTAAAGGAAAAATTATATATAGCTCCTTTGATTCTCCTTATTTTCTTTATCGGGTTTTTCCCGTCCACGATGCTAAATAAGATATCTCCTTCGGTCAATTCACTGATCCATCATGTCCGAACCGCTAATCACTTGAGTTCACAGACTGCCTTTTCTTCGAAGCCTACAGATTCGACCGGCTACCGTACCATTCAGGCGGTCACCGGTGATAAGAGCGGACAGAAAATAGTAACCGCTCAGGTTCCAACCGATAGAACCAATAACAGTCCATATCGGTCTGCGGTTTCGGTAAATAAGAATACACAAATTAAAACGGGGAATGCTAAATGATCGCTACGCAATTGATACTTCCTAAGATATCTTATTTCTCGATACTTCCCGAAATATGTCTGATTGTCGGTGCTTTGGTGATGCTGGCAATGGCATCTGTTGTTAAAAACAAGATTACTTCAGACGTATGGGCCGGAGTGACCGTATTGGCCGCCGTGGGTTCAATCGGATTTTCAATTAAGAATTACCACGATGTCCTGCGATCGGGTGCCCATCTGGCAATCGACAGCGTCTTGGCAATTGACGGTTTTTCGGTCTTAACGGCTATCCTTGTTTCGGCTTGTGTTATTATAGCGGCTCTTCTGACCCAGAGCTTTGTGGGTCGTGAAAGGTGGTCGGGACCTGAAATATTTGCCCTAATGCTGCTCGCGGGATCCGGAGCGGAGTTTATGGGCGCAGCTAATGATCTGATAATGGTATTTCTCGGGCTCGAGATAATGTCTATCGCGCTGTACGTACTTGCGGCTCTCGACACAAAAAGAGTCCAAAGCGGCGAGGCCGCCCTAAAATATTTGGTTCTGGGAGGGTTCGCATCGGCAATATTTATTTATGGTAGCGCATTTATTTACGGTTCTTCGGGTGCCACAAATTTAGGGCAAATCGGATCATTTTTTTCGACTTCGTACTATACTCACAACGGGCTTCTTATAATCGGCATGATTTTGGTAATAGCAGGATTGGGATTTAAGGTGGCTGCGGTACCGTTTCATGTTTGGTCTCCCGATGTATATCAGGGTGCCCCCAGTCCTTCCGTAACTTTTATGGCAGCAGTTGCAAAAATCGGAGGCTTTGGTGCCCTAATCAGAATTCTTATGACCGCTTTGATTAGCTACAAAGCCGATTGGCAGCCAATAATCTATATTCTGGCAATAGCTTCACTACTAGTCGGCGCTTTCGGTGGTTTGGTTCAGTCAAACGTAAAAAGAATGCTCGCCTATTCGGCCATTAACCATAGCGGATTTATATTACTCGGACTGGTGGCTGCAACTCAGGTAGGTGTTAGCGCAAGTTTCGTATATTTAATTGCATATAGCTTTATCGCTTTAGGGGTGTTTTCCGTTGTAACTGTCCTTGGAAAGACCGGGGATAACAGCCATGATATTAGAAGTTATCGAGGTCTTGCCAAAAAACATCCGTATCTTGTTTTGGGTTTTGCCGTGCTATTATTTGGACAGGCCGGGATACCCGGTACCGTCGGTTTTATCGCAAAGCTTTCTGTATTTCAGGCTTTAGCCAGAAGCGGAGGTCCGGGAGCCTACAGTTTGGTAGTAGTTGCGATAGTTAGTTCGGTTGTAAGCGCATTGTATTATCTTCGGGTAGTAATTGCCTGTTACACCAAGCCGGATGAAGCGTTGGTTATCCCGGATCATTTAATCATGCCTACCAATGTTGTGACTGACGATGCTACAGGTCAAGTTCAAGACGGCGAGGCGCTGGGAGATATTTTGGTCAAAACTCAAACTAAATCCTCCGAAACGGCAATTGGGACCGATGACGATATTAAGGTTGGAGTTGGTAGTTCAATAGCGGTAATTTTGACATCCGGAATTGTGGTAGTTTTGGGAATTTTCCCCAACCTTATTATCGATCTTGCCAATCACGCAACGTTTATTTTCTAGT
>DAIDJA010000061.1 GCA_027451605.1 Acidimicrobiales bacterium | reverse complement strand
CCTAAAGAGATCATAGGTACCAACCAGGAAGCAATCGATACCTTGCAGGCTTATATAAACGTATTCAATAAGTATTTTGAATTATACGGCAGAAAAGTTGTTCTCGCCCCATTTCAAGGACAGAGTGACTTTATTCAGGAAGATCTAAACGCAGACACTCCATTGGCCCAGGCAGATGCACTTACGGTGGCTTCTAAAATACATTCGTTTGCTGACTTGTCGCTGATAGACTCAACCAGTATATATGATACTTACCTGACCAGACTTGGGGTGGTGAATTTTGGGATGGGGGATCTGCCGAATAGCTTTTATCAACAAAACTATCCGTATTCATATACGCCTTATCCAACCTGTAACCAAATGTCATCCGGAGATGCCGCGGTCATTGGAAAGGCCTTCGCCAATATTCCCGCTATTTTTGCAGGGGACCCTTCAATGCATTCTCAACCCGGTACCATTGGTATCGTATACCCCGAAGGTAGCTATTCGGCCGATTGCATACCCCCGATGTTAGCTGCCCTTAAAAACGATTATCATGTTACCCCGGCTGTAGTAGCATCATATACACTTGATTTTTCGACAATTGCTCAGCAGCAGGCAGCAATATTTGCTAAGTTCAAAGATAACCATGTCAATACGGTTGTATGTGAGGGCTGTGATCCGGTAGCGCCTAAATTATTTTTAAATTTCGCAGCGCAAAACAACTATTATCCGCAATGGTATGCTGAGGCTCTCGGCGCCCAAACTGGAGGTGTAGACGCATTCGGTAGAGCGACAGCCAACGGTCGCCCCAATATGCCGCAATCTGAAATGTCCCATGTCGTATTGGTAGATCGTGCGGAATTTCCTCCTCAGGATACTGAAGCATATCAGGTATATCAAATGGGCAAGACGCCCGGAATGCAGTTGGAGCCAATTTATCCATTAGTCTACGCTCAGATTCTGCTACTTTTTCTTGGGCTTCAGGCTGCGGGTCCGGATCTTACTCCCAAGACATTTGCAGAGGGTTTAGCATCGTTACCGACCTCACTTCCCGGAGGTGAGTTTGGGCAGTGGAAATTTGGTCCGAATACCGTAACACCTACAAATACTTTCCAGCTTACCTACTGGGATCCGAATGCCACCAGTCAAATTGACGGTCAAAAAGGATCTTTTGTAGTTTGCAACAACGGACAGGAGTTTAACTGGAACAGTGCTCCCCAACTACCTACAGGAAAACATCTGCAATGTTTCGGGCATAAGTAAAAAGTTTGGGAATTTAATTCCAATTTTGAATGAATTTGTTATCATCGTCGAATAATGACAGTTTGCGTTCAATACAGTTGTTCGCGTTTGATTCCGTTGCCAGTCACTTTGTCGGGTACTCTAACTTAAAGTCGTTTAGATTCCAAGTTTAAAAACTTCAGTCTATTTTGAACCGAAGTATTTAAGGTAAGGTTTATACAATAGGCGGTGAAAAATGAAGTTTGGATTGTTTTATGAGTTGCAGCTCCCAAGGCCCTGGGAAGAAGACAGCGAGTTCAATGTAGTTAAGAATACTTTGGACCAGATACGATTGGGAGATTCGTTGGGATTTGATTACGTATGGATGGTCGAACATCATTTTCTTGAAGAGTATTCGCATTCGTCCGCTCCTGAGGTATTTCTTGCAGCTGTCAGCCAAATAACGGATAACATTAGGCTTGGTCACGGAATAGTTCAATTACCGTCTGAGGTTAATCATCCGGCCAGAATCGCTGAGAGAATTTCGATGTTGGACCTCCTTTCTGATGGTCGAGTCGAATTTGGAACGGGTGAGTCATCATCTGAAATTGAATTGAAGGGGTTTGGGGTTGACAGAGATTCTAAACGGGCTCAATGGGAATTGGCACTTAAAACTATTGTAGATATGTTTTTGAAAGAACCATTTCCGGGTATCAAAACGGAATTTTTTGATATGCCCGTGAGAAATGTTATCCCAAAGCCCAAGCAAAAGCCTCACCCTCCGTTGTGGGTTGCCTGTTCCAGGCGTGAAACGATCCATATGGCTGCAACCAAGGGTCTGGGAGCTTTGAGTTTCTCGTTTATTGAACCGGAGGAGGCTAAAGAATTTGTTGATGACTATTACGAGACCATTTTTTCATCCGAGTGCACCCCCATAGGGAAATCAATAAATCCAAACATTGCTTGTGTATTGCCGCTTATGTGCCATGAAAACGAAGACGAAGCTATAAGACGCGGAATTGACGGCGCTCATTTTTTTGGGTATGCCTTGGCTTACTATTATATTTTTGGCTCACATAGCCCCGGTATCAGTGATATTTATGCACAGTTTGAAAAAAATCGTTCGCAGTTTGGATTTGACAAAGATGTAGCTTCAATGAAAGTTGAGAGGTTAGGGGCTAAATTAGTTGATGGCGGTCTTAGTTCATTGCGTGGGGCAATCGGAACTCCCGATCAAATAGCGGATCTCATCCAAAGGTATGAACAAGCAGGAATTGACCAATTAATATTTGTCAGTCAATGTGGGAATAACCTCCATGAACATATTATTGAATCGTTAAGGCTTTTTTCCGACCAAGTGATGCCGAAATTTAAAGCCAAAGCCGGACCATACGAAATCCACAGAAATAGTCTGCGTGAAAGTTATAACAAGGAGCTCTTAAAAAGTTGGGATGCTGATAAGGCTTCAAAAAAGCCTCAAGAATTTAGAGTTGATGCTATACCAAAACCATAACTTGTTCCAAGTTTAAATTATAAAAGGTCTTCACTTGTTAAATGAAATGCATTTTATATAGTCTGTCGTAGACCAAAGAGACCGTATTTTGATATCGAAATTGTAGAGTTTCGTACTAAAATCAAAAAGTTCTAAGTTCTATTGACATTTGTGTTTAATTGAACTATATTATTATGAACAGATTTATTACGGAGATAGATTATTGCCAATTGCTGCCGTTTATAAATTTGACATTTTACCTTCAGGAGATAATTTAATATGTTCACTTTGCTCAGGAAATTGATTGTTGCGTTAAGAAAGAACCCAATAGTCAAAAAAGTCGGCGCAACATCTGGGATGTTGGTTTTGCTCGGATCAATATTGGCGGCATGTTCCAGTGGATCAAGTACCTCGACGGCAACCACCCAGCCGCAAGGCAAAGTACTTTTGGTCGGGACTTTTAATGGAGTAAAAGGTCAATATACTACCATTCAATCGGCTGTAAATGCATCTAAACCCGGAGACTGGATCTTAGTTGCCCCTGGTGATTATCATGAAAATGACGCAATGGTAAATCCGCCGACTGCGGCTCAGGAAAAGCTCGGAGCATTCGGCGGAGTTTTGGTAACCACTTCGGACCTATATATTCGAGGAATGAATCGAAATACAGTTGTGGTAGACGGCACTAAGCCGGGATCCCCTGAATGTTCGTCGGCTCCCGGGGATCAGAGTTACGGACCGTTAGGCAGTAACGGAAAACCGATGGGAGAAAATGGCATTTTAGTTTTTGATGCAAACGATACATGGATTGAGAACCTAACGGTTTGTAATTATATGAGTGGATCGGGCGGAGGAGGAAATGATATATGGTGGGATGGGGGAGCAGGTACTGCCAAGATTGGTTTGCATGGATATTGGGGTAGTTACCTAACCGCTACCACAACTTATTATAACCCTCAGGGATCCGACGGTGCATACGGAATTTTCGCTAATGATGCCGCTGGGCCTGCGAGTTGGAATCAAGTCTATGCCAGTAATTTTAATGATTCGGGAATGTATGTCGGAGCTTGTCAGCAGGTCTGCGACATAACAATTAATCACGCATGGATGGAATATAATGCACTCGGATATTCAGGCACCAATTCCGGTGGAGCCATCGTAATTAAAAATTCTCAGTTTGACAATAATCAGGACGGGTTTGACACCAATACCCAAATTGCAGGCGATCCTCCACCACCTCAAAACGGGGATTGTCCAAACGGAAAGATCAGCCCTATTACTCATACAAGATCATGTTGGGTGTTTATGGACAATTACGTACACGATAACAACAACCCAAATGTACCTACTTCAGGATATGCGGGATTAGGCCCTACCGGAACCGGAATGACTGTATCCGGTGGTAGAAATGATACGATCATGAATAATGTTTTCGAAAACAATGGGGCATGGGGGATTCTATTCGTACCATTCCCGGATGGAGACAAGCCTTATCCGGGAGTGACCTGTGCCAACAGTGGTGGGTTCGTAAGCCCACTTTTTAAGGGGTGCATCTATAATCCTGAAGGTGACGCACTTTTAAACAACAAGTTTATCCATAACGGATTTTTTGGTAATCCCAGCAACGGAGACTATGGCCAAATAGTAATGAATGGCGGTCTGCCTCAAAACTGCTTCGCCGGTAACAGCGCTCCCGATGGTAGTACTCCGTCTAATTTGGAACAAGTACAACCTAAGTGTGGTTCAATAATGAAACAGGCAAATACGGGTGGAGTCTTATTCGGTCAGGTGTTGTGTGATACGCAATTTTTGCCGTGTCCTGCGGGTAGTAACTATCCCAAGCAGACTCAAATTGTTATGCATCCACTTCCTAAGAATTTGCCCACTATGCCTAACCCCTGTAAAGGCGTTCCCAATAACCCTTGGTGTAAGAACGGTCAACCGATCAAGTAATTAAAGAATCTTAAATGGAATCTATTCCTTCTGGTATGACGGGAGTTTTGCCAGAAGGAAAATTCCGTAAACAGAAACCAGTAAAAATAGAGTTTCGAGTAATATCTTGAACCAGCTTGTATTTATGGTTTCTTTGAAACCGATGACACCGATTATGAGACTGATTACCGGGTTCGACACAGTTAGGGCGGGTAGTGACCAGCCTATTTGATCTCCCTGAAAAGCACTTTGGACGAGAAATAACACTATCGCATAGTCTATGATTAAGGCTATGAATTCCCAAGAATAGGATTCCCTTATGATCGCATTAAAGATGTTATGCGAAGATTTGTAGTATGTATATAAGTTATGTGCAACTTCTTTTGTAAATGCGGCGGCGAGACCATTGATCAGTCCGGCGGCTGTTGCCTGCATAGTGGATCTGGATGAAATTTTCAATTTTCTTGAAATCAAAATAATAGTTAGCGAGATTAAAGCGGTACCTGCGATAATAAAGATCCACATGTGTAAATCTGCTACCCGTGTACCTCCTTTTGCCTGAGCAACAACCAAAAATGCTATTAAACCCGATGCTACTAAGATTGAAGCAACCCATTCTTTTAAGGTCATGAATCGTTTGTGAATGAATCCAGCAGAAATAGGTAGGGCAAATACGACGCCCAATACCAGAAGAGGCTGCACCAAAGCCAACGATCCCTTAAATAGCGCAATTGCCTGGAATATGAAACCTGTCGCACTCGACCCTATTCCGGCTAACCAAAGTGGCTGTTTTAAAAGCTTACCTATCAGCGAAATATGTAAGTTAAGTTCTGATCCCTGCAAAGAGGCTTTATATTGTTGGATTACCGCTGCAATTGCAAAAAAAATAGCGCTAATTATGCTGCATGTAACTACTAATATCATTGTGAAGATTTACCGGTTGGGACTAAATACCCTAAATAGCTTAACTTGAATTTGATCTGTCAATGGCTATTTGATCGCTTCCCAAATATGATTCGATTACATTTTTTTCCGACAGTACACTTTCAGGTTTACCGTTTGCGATAATTTCACCTAGGTGTAGACAGGTAAGCTGAGAGGCTACAGCAGATATCAATGGGATATCATGCTCTATTATTAAAAGTGCGGCGTCAGTCTGTTGGCTTACCTTAAACAATAGATCCACCAGGGATTCACACTCTTTCTGCGCCAGTCCTGACGATGGCTCATCCAAAAGTAGCACCAGAGGACGATGAGCCATTGAACACGCCAGTTCGACAATTCGGCGAGTACCGGTTGAAAGTTCGGAAATAAATGTATTCCGAAAATCATTTAGATGGAAGAGGTCCAAAAGATATTCAACAGATTCCTTAATCTGTCGTTCTATCTTGACTACCGCAGGAAGTCTTAGGCTGGCTGAAATAGGTTCTTTTGGAAAGATAAACCGTTCGTGAGCCAAGGCAACAGTCTCGAAGACCGTTAATGCGGGAAATAATTGTGCATGTTGGAACACTCTTCCCAGCCCCAATGCGGCTCTTTTGGTAGCAGACATATGAGTAATATCGATTCCGTCAAGTCGAAACCGACCACGATCGGGCTTAATGAATCCCGAACACATATCAAATAAGGTTGTTTTTCCGGCACCGTTTGCTCCAATTATTCCATGGATTTCTCCCGATGAAATATCTAAACTAACTTCACTCACGGCCATAATTCCCCCGAAATGTTTCGTAACAAATTCTGCCTCAAAGACCTTCCTGGAATCACTCTCGTTTGCGGTCTGAATTCGCTCACTAACTTTCATGGTTGGGTCGATGAAGATGGATCTTAGCAATTCCGGATGTTCCAGAAGAGTGTGTGATTCACCTTTGAATTTGATTTGACCTCGTTCCAAAAATATAGACTTAGGGCTGATTGAGGTGGCAACGTTGATTGATTGTTCCACTATTCCGACTGCAATCCCGGAATCAGCAAGTCCCCGAACAACTTTGATCAACTCGGCAACTACGATTGGAGCCAGTCCCAATGATAGCTCGTCAATTAAAAGTATTTTTGGTCGACAAAGTAAAGCCTGCGAAAGAGTCAACATTTGTTGTTCGCCCCCGGAAAGCATCCATGCCTTCGACTCCAATCGTTCGGCCAATACAGGGAAAAGTTCAAAGATCTTTTCTGTGGCCTCAGAGATGAATTGAGAATCTTTTTTATAAAGCCATTTTGCTAGCTGCAAGTTTTCCCGTACCGTTAGGCTCGGGAATATACCGCGACCGCCGGGTACCGTGACTATGCCGATTCTTACTCTCTCCTCGACTGAAGTACCGGTAATATCTTCTCCTTCATAGAAAACTGACCCGCTGTAATTTTCCATGAGGCCTGCAATTGTTTTTAATACTGTAGATTTTCCGGCCCCGTTAGTCCCCAATATTGCGGTAATGGTGTTTGCTTCGAGTTGTAAGTTAACATCAAAAAGTACCTGAACTTGCTGATAGCTAGCATCAATATTTTTGAGTTCGATCTTAGTGGATTGGCTATTGTTTAACGATACTGAATCAGCGGTGGTAGTTATTTCGGTATCGGTCGACTTTGAATCAATTCCAATTAACGTAATCTTAACGCCTCGTTTTTTTGCCACAATCATAAGTAACTTATCCCTCACAGATGTAATTACTCCGCCCAAACCATTGGGCAAAAATAACAGAAGGATTAGCAATGCTACACCGCTTGCCAATAGCTCTGCGGCTCCGTGAAGTTCGTAGCTGATAATCCCGTAATAGATTGAGGCTAAAACGGCACCGGGTATTGAAGTTAGCCCACCAATGACAACGATCGAAAAAGCGCTAATTGAAAGCTGTGGGTCAAATCCCGAAAAACTCGCGCCTTGTTGTAGGATCACAAAAAGACCGCCGGCGACCGAAGCCATTGCGCCTGAAATGCCAAATGCGGCGAGTCTTAGCTTTCTTGGCTCTAATCCGTAAGCTTCGGCGGCAGGCTCGTTTTCTCGAAGTCCTACGAATGCCCGACCGGCTCTGGAGTTTCTAATGTTTCTTGCCAAATAAATGCATAACACAACGATTGCTAAAGAAAATTCGTAAATAATTCGAATATTAGATAAGTCGAAATGCCCGAATAGCAGAGGCGGACTTATGTGAGGAGGATTTAAGGACGGAAAATTCGTGGCATTCAGCAGAAACGTGTCTACCGGTACCGCAAATGCAAGTGTCGCCACGCTCAAAAAAAGACCGTTAATTTTCAGAGAGGGTACCCCCACAATTATTGAAACCAGAGCTCCGATGATTGCCGCGATGGTCAACGCAAGTAGCAGGTCCACATGATAACTTACTAAAAACATCGAAGTAACTGCAGCACCTACTCCGGCAAAGCCGAACTGTCCCAAACTAATCTGCCCGGCCCACCCCGAAAGTATTACCAAAGAAATTGCGACGATGGCAAAAATTGCAATGTATACATACGGTAATACGTTGATTTGACTACTGTTTAAAGGGATTAACACCGCAGCAGCCAGAAGTATGATCACCATAATAATCTTTGCGGCCTTTATTGAAGGCATTGAACTTAATATTTTGGCAACCGGCCTTGTTTCTTTGAAATTTGTGTATCCGGTGTTTAAAAGTTGGTCGGCTTTTGTTCTGACCGGAGGTTGAAGCAGAAGTGAAGCAATTATGACCAAAAAAAGAGCAACGTCAACTACTGTCGATTTTGGGTAGGACCAAAATATAGCCTGTTGAAAGATTCCTATTAAGCAGCCTGCAACCGTAGTAACCACCAGATTGTTCATCCGCCCAATAATTGCCGCAGCCAGTGGAGCCAAAAGAACTACGGGACCGGCTGCAATTGTCAAGTCTGGTGGGTTCGACATCGAAGCAGGTGCGGAGGCAAGACCGGCAACTGCGGCAAGCATTGCGGCAGTCATCCAGGCAATCATTGAAATTCTTTTGGCGGGAATCCCTAAAAGTCTTGCCCTATCGATGCTGTCAGATACGGCTCTCAATGCTATTCCGGTGTCTGTTTTGTCCAAAAATACCCAAAGCAGAATCAGACAAATTACCAGAGCTACCAGAGCCACAATGTAATCACCGGTTAATACAAACGGATAAATTGAGAATTGAAAGTGGAATGGTGTACCGTATGTA
>DAIDJA010000060.1 GCA_027451605.1 Acidimicrobiales bacterium | reverse complement strand
AATAAGTCAGATCCCCGATAAATAAATCTTATTTTCATATTGCCTTTGAAGTTTAGGCGTAATAAGATGGTTAACTGTGGGTTAAATCTAAGTAAAAAGAGGAGAATCTTGGCGGTACTCAGAAATCAAATCTCGTCTCCAACATCCGAGAATTTGGATAAGAAAAGCAAATCCAAATCGACAACTAGGAGAAGAATCGTCGTAATACTTTTTTCTGTCATCCTAACTGTCCTAACAACGACAGTGTTAACCTTTTCGTTAACTACTTCAGTGACTCCCGTTTCGAGGGCTTCCACTGTTGCCGTGCATAGGTCAAATGAGCAGATCGCCAATTTATTGGTGTCAAGCCCCAGATCTGTTTCCTGTGTGTCTTTGAAGTTCTGCATGGCAGTCGATTCAATCGGAAACGCATTGATATTTAACGGGACTGGCTGGTCGCATGTATTACCGGCAGATCCGCATAATTTTTTAACCTCAGTGTCGTGTGTTTCACCCACTTTTTGTATGGCAGTTGACGGACAGTCGGACTATTTAATTTTTAACGGGTCCTCGTTTAGTTCACCCGAACCCGCATCACCCGGCTTAAAGCAGACATTAAATTCGGTTTCGTGCGTAACCAAGAAGTTTTGTGTGGCAGTAGATTCAAACGGAGAAGAGCTTACATATACCGGATCCGGCTGGAAAAAGCTTAACCAAATCGAAACTTCAAAGCAATCGACCGCTAATTATATGGTGCAAGTCTCATGTGGCTCTGCTACCAGTTGTCTCGCCGTTGATGACGCGGGGAATGCCGTAGTTTATTCCGGCTCGAAGTGGGGCGGCCCTCACAGTGTTGACAAGATATATCCGACCGGAATATCATGTTATGCACCGGAAAGTTGCGTTTTGATAGATGGGGGTGGATACGCGGTGTCTTATAACTCGGGATCTTGGTCTTCTCCTACCCTTATCGACCCATTGGGGCACTTGAATTCGATTTCATGTGATAGTTCCGGAAACTGTTTGGCATCGGATCAGTCTAATAATATCTTTGTCGGTACGTCCGCTTCCGGATCAAATTGGACCAAGATTTCTGTGAGTGACCTAAATATTTCAGATGTTTCCTGTGTAGTATCTTCCGTTCCGCTTGAATGCGCCATCGTGGGATACGGCGGTTCTTATTTCTATTCAAAGTCTCAACTGTCGAAATTTATCTCGATGGATTCGATATCAAACTCCTTTACGGCAGTAAGCTGTTCGACCCGGACCTTTTGTATGGGAGTCGGGGCCTCCGGACTATATTCGATATATAACGGTAGTACTATGCCTACGGTCGGTTATATAGGACTGAGAGAACACGGGGTATACATTACTTCAGTATCGTGTCCTTCCGTACAATTTTGCATGGCCGTTGACAAGAATGGGAATGCGATAATTTATTCGGGCAAGTGGCAAGATCCGAAGACAATTGATACTAACGGATTCCTGAATTCGGTTTCATGTACTTCCTCGTCTTTCTGTATCGCTGTTGACGGGTCAGGTAACGCTCTGGAATATAAGGGTGCCGTTTCCGGATGGCAGCAACCTACCCCAGTTGATAAGGCATACGGGGGCCTTAATTCGGTTTCATGTACTTCCTCATCTTTCTGCATGGCCGTTGACGACTCGGGTCACTACATGGTCTTTAACGGAAGCAAGTGGTCAAATCCGTCACAATATGCAACGGGAAATGGGTTTTACTACGTATCGTGCTTTGTAACAAATTCGTGTGAGGCCGTTAGCCAATCCGGACCCTATTGGCTGATAGGCGGTACCGGTCCGAACCCGTCGTACAATGTTCAGTCGGGTTTGAACGTCCCTGCCCAAGGATCTACTACGGTCAGAGGTATTTCGTGTTATTCATCCGGATTTTGTCAATTCGCGAGTTCATTCTTTAGCAATATATCAACAGTTGTGCCAAAGCTTCCGATCGGAATTTCATGCCCCACCGCATCTTTTTGTTTGGAAGTAACTGAATCCGGAGCAGTATATACGATTGTCAACGGTGTGAAATCAAGTGCTTCCGTACCCGGTTAACGGTTTGAAATGTAAAGGTTTTAAAAATAAAAAAATTAGTGTGTTTTAGCAGTTGGTTATCCGTGAGATTTTAGTAGGCCAAAACTGGATTTAAGTTTGGAAATAAATTATGAGAGTTTTAATAGAGTACCGGTATAACAATCGGTTTAAAGAGAATTTAGGTATTTGCAGATGACCGACAAAAAGACGGGAAGTTCACAAAAAAATATAATAACGGCCGTTGTTGTCGTAATTCTTATAGTTGCGATACTGTTGGTGGTCAGAACAACCAACAGTAACAGCAACTCTCAATCCGTACCTAAATTGTCGATTTTTTCACAAAACGGGACTTTAGTTGCCAACGGTGGTCCGAGGATGCCGTCCGGCTGGACACTACAACCGGCAGGCAGCCAGATACAGACTCAGGCACAGCCGGATGGAATGTCGCTGTCGCCCGACGGAAAGAATCTATATGTTGTGACTTCAGGACAGTGGGACGAAGATCTCGGCGTTATAAATACCTCTACCCTTAAAATTTCCAACGCGCCTGCCGCATCTTCGTTTATGGGAGTACAGGAAGACTCAAACGGAAATATCTTTGTGGCAGGCGGAGGCAGAAACTTAGTATACGTCTATAAAGATAACGGAAATTCAACCGCTACCGCTCCGGCCAATTCACTTAACAGTGTCATACCTCCTTTGGCAAAGCCAAAGGGGATAAATACACCGGGCTATCCTTCCAATATGGTGCTCGATAAAAATAATGGGTGGCTTTATGTTGCCGGAAATCTGTCAATGCCTCAATCTGCAATTACTCAGGCAGATCCGTCTGCGGGGAATTGTCCGAATGGATCGGATAATTTTACCTACAAGTCAAATTCACCTTCGCCGGCGAGCTGTTCGGTTGTCGTGGGCATTAATATCTCACAGCTGAATCAAACTACCCTAACGGCCCCGGAAGTTTTGATACCGGTGGGTCAAGATGCTTACGGAATCAGTTTCAACCCGGTTTCCAATATGCTTTATGTTTCAAATTGGGCCGACGGATCAAACATCTCCAGAGGCCTCGATCAGAACGGAACGGTATCTGTAGTGAAGATCAATCAAAACGGTACCGGGCAGGAAGTGCAAAATATTCAGGTGGGTCAGCAACCGACCGGACTTGCGTTAGCTCCTAACGGGAAAGAACTTGCGGTGGCAAATACCATGTCAGATTCGGTCAGTCTTATAACTTTGAACTCCTCCGGAATGGCTGATAATATTAAGAGTTATCCGGTGGGATTGTCCCTGGTCGGCATATCAGGTTCTCAACCGGTTGCGGTTCAATTCAGCCCGGATTCATCTAAGTTATTTGTGGCCCTATTTGGTTTAAACCAAGTTGAAGTAATGTCTTTTACCGGTTCGCCGATTCCTCAAAAAATTAAGTTCAATCAGTCGGGAGGGACTGCTGGTAGCGTCACTATACCCGAAACTCTAATTCCTGTCGGTGATATGCCAATTGCACTTACGGTAGGTCCAAATCCCAAAGGTGGAGGATATAGGTTATATGTGGCGAATTACCAAGGAGAGGGATCCGGTCCGGGATTTTACTTTCCTGCCTCGGATACTCTGGGTAATACTTTGGTCCAGGGAACGATATCGGCTATAAGTTTTGCAAACGGATCGGCAAAAGAACTGAATTTTGATACCGCACAGTCTGTAGCCGCCGATGATATGCTACCTTTATTTAGCGCTGCAGTTAAGTCGCCTGAAACTAATGCATGCCTTGCCACTCCGAACCCGAACGGTTCGACTTCATATTCGAACCTGATATGTGCGGCTTCAAAAAATCAGATACCACGGAAGGATTTGCACGTAGTAATACTTCTTCGAGAAAATAAAACGGTAGATTCGATGTTGGGTTACCTTGGTGGTCAGCTGAATATGACAGCCTCACAGCAATATCAGACGTACGGCCCGGATATTACCGCCAACTTATCGTCCATTGCATTAAAATACGGCATGAATGATAACAATTATGTGGCCGGAGATGAGTCGGGTACCGGTCATGAAATGCTTACCGGCGGAATGTATCTTTTGACTACAGAGCTTTTTGTTCATGTGAATAATGACTTTGGTCTGCGAGGTAATCGAAATAATGATCCGATTGGTCAAGTCGATAATACCCACACAAGACTTGCAGATGAAATGTACAAAGCCGGATATAGTGAAAGAACTTACGGAGGTGACTTAAACTCAAATTCACCGGCTAATGCCAATGAAATACCCGAATCAATTTGGGGGAATGCATCTTCAAACATATTTGCCGGAACCAATACCGACTGGCCGGATACGAGCCGTGCGGGAATTTTTGACTCCGGATCCACGGTAGACTACGGATGGGATACCCTTAATTCTGTGACACCGCCGGCAGATTTCGGTAAACAGATTGGGTTGTGCGGTGGTCCAACGGGATTCTGTGACTATCCGGATTCGTCACCCAACAACTATTCAAAGTATTCGGTTGCCGGATGGACCGCGGGATATAATACCTGTATTGCCCAAGGAAAAGCTGATTCTACTTGCCAGCAGATAATGCCCTCTCTGTCGATACTTGAAGTACCTGATGACCATACCGATGTATTTAATAACGGTAACAACCCTATGATGTGGTCCCCCCAAAATATGGTTGCCAACAACGATTACGCAACAGGACAAATTGTTCAGACGCTATCCAAATCTCCTTTTTGGAAAAATACCTTGGTCATGATAATCGAAGACGATACTCAATTCGTTGGCGATTCAGTCAATGCACTGAGGTCCTATATAGTAACGGCCGGTGGTCTGGCAAAGTCACTGGGCCCGAATAAGCAAGTCAGTAATCAAGTCTCATCATTTTGCGCAATTGACAAGACGATAGAAGATATCTTTTCTCTTAAATCGATGGGCGTATGTGATGCAACTTCGATGCCGCTTGACTCTTTGGTGGTCAACTCAATTCCGACCCAAAATGTACCTACTTATAGTGCTATTGTACCTACGACACCTCCTTTTAATCCCTATCCAACTTTAGGTTCGCAGCGTCTTAAACCGTGGTGCTCGAGCAATTCACCAAACGGTATCGGGTATAACGCAATGTTACACAATCAATTTGTGGAATGTTTGGGTTCGTTCATCGGCTCTGAGGCCGAATCAATAAACATTAATAATCTATAACTATTGTCTAATATTACTAAAATTCATAGTAACCGCCGATGCCTGATCTTTCGCCTTAGGTAAATTAACCCCAAAATAGAGATTAGGAACCCTGCCAGTATTTCGTCAGCTATATAATATTTGATGTAAAAAGGCATATAGCTTACCGTAATGTGCCAGTTGCCCTTTGGAACTTCAATCATCTGAATAGGATTGTCCTGATTTATCTTAAGGGCTAACCTAGAGCTACCATTTAACGATTGGGCGGTAGCATTAAAACCGGGGGCAAAGGTTTGATTAACTATAACCAAAGTAGGTCTCTTGGCGTCGATGTTAAAGTTTAAGGTGCCATTATTTGAAAGTGTTGCCGCTGTAATTTTAGAGTCAGTTGGATAAGTTCGTAGGAATCCGTCAGCCTTTTCGGTGTACAAGCTGATATTGTCGACTGTGGAAACATATTTCCAGTTCGGGTAATAGAGCTGATTTGAAAGCGGAGCGTTCAAATAATGCTTATTGAAAGATTCGTAGCTATAAAATATCGGTGGAATCTGGGTTATGTGGTTAGATCCGTAGGTGCCTTTTATATAGATACCGACAAATTTTGAGGTTTTGTTATATTGTAGTACTGACAACGCATTATTTTCGCAACTGATATTGACTCTATTGACATTGACAAGTTCACCTTTTGTATTTATTAAATAAATTTTCGGGATTGAACATTTGTCTACTTTTATTTTGAAGCTTTCAAGTGTAGTGGGTTCACCGAAGTACCAACTTGAAGGTATCTTGTTGGTCGATGATGTTGGGTAACTGTCAGGGGTAGGGGCGTAATCGGAATTAAAATTTTGCGGAGGACTGTAGGCCTTAGTTACGCCCAGCAGTTTGAATATTCCGCTGGTAAAGTCTTTCGGATCCAATACCATGTTTCCGTGGGTGGAAGTCAGGGAGTCGTAGTTGTCAAGAGACAGAGACTGATAACCCTGGGCTGAAAATTTCTGTGTTATCACATTAATATCCGGCCAGTTGATGTTTACGAGTTCTTCGGCGGGATAAACATATGGGTCGTAAATCACAAACCTGTTAATGGTTGTTGCGTTAGTATTTTCTCCATTATTGGTCCTTCTTAAAATGGTCATTAAATTGCTTTGAACGGTGGGCGTTTGAGGCTTTCCTGTGTCGATTGTAATAACTGAATTTAAATTATATAAGGCAACGTCAACAACTATCAGAATCACTGTTGCCGCCAGTTTAAAGTTCACCCTGGAATTTTTTGCGGACGTAAATAGCAGTAACAAAATTAACAAATCAACAACCATCGCCGCTAGATACCATGGGCGCAGATGAGCCGCAGAGGCGTATGGAGTTACACTTGTTCCCACAATTTCGGTAACTTTCACCGGATAAGCAATCGCAATAATTATAAATATAAGTGTTAAGATACACAAATATCTTGCGACTTTCAATTTTGCTTTGCTTTGAGTGATTTGTTCAATCATAAATGCCATAAAGAATGTAAAGGCAAAATCTACTTCCAGAAGATTTCTGCCTTGAATTCTTTGTATCCCATAAATCGGGATGTGAATCATTAGTCCGCCGAAGAGATTCCCGGCAATGTATGTTAAAAAGATCCCGATTGCCCCAATATAAAAAAATGGATTAAGGAATTCGAATCGTTCTTTGTATTTGCGATGTCTTATTGAAAATTCAAAAAATCCAAGAGTCGCCAAGAGCCCGATATATCCGGATACCTCTACGATGTTTGTAACCGAATCACCGAAAAACCCGGGACTTTTTAAGCTCTGTGCCGTCCCGAGTATCCCGGGAACAAACAGCATTGACATCCACCCCACATATGGGGAAGACTGATTAAAAAGCCCTATCGAAGCCGAACTTCTCTGTGACTCCGAAATAAAGATAAGACCCGGGCCGTCTTGAAGACTGCTTAAAAGCAGTCCCATAGCTAATGCCAGACCCATCATTAAACGCATCTTATTTCTTGTATGGTTAGGGATATTTTGAATAAAGCATCTGTTGTTAATATTTGAATGCGTACCCGGTCGCGGAAATACTATGTAAATCATGAAAATTACATAAATTATTAGATCATCGGTTATTGCCCTTGTGGATCCGGTAAGAAATATTAGACCCCATAAAATTGAAGATAAGAATATCTCTCCGGACATTGACCGATATATAGTTTTGTGTTCCTCCGGTTTGAATTGGTTCATTTTGGAAGTCATCGAGCCCAAAACAATTAGCAACCATGGCATAAATGAGATAGCTTGGATGAGATCGATATGGGGGAGCTGAATTGCCATCATTCCTGATCCAATAAAACAGATTGAAGAAATCAGTGATACGGTTATTGAAAATCTATAGCACCTTAATAAAATGTAAATTCCGGCAACGGCCACGAAATATGCCGTAATCTCATTAATAACCCAAGCAGCAATTGGCGGAAGAACCGCAAAAAGTAAAGTTGTCGGATAAATAGATCCTGCGTTAAACCCCGCAAGTAACGGAGTGCCGGAAAATCCGAAAGGGTTCCACAGGGGCAGGTGACCTGATGCAATTTGGTCTCCGCTGAAAAGTCGAAGCGGAAAATTTTGAATTACGTCGTCACCCGGCATCAGTGGTCTGTTTAATAATGCGGGAATTACAAATACCGCACTTACCGCAATGAAAAAGAAGATTAAGACCAACAAGTCGGTGCGCTTTAGGTAAGTTTTTAAAGTAAATTTGGGCATAAACTTGAAGCCTGCCAAAACAATAGACCTTCGCTCATTTTTATTTTTGTGTCGAATATTTTATGAATATACGGGTTTCGAGCAAAATTTAGGAATTAGGTCGTACGCTTGAACAACATTAATAATCCAGTTTAGGTGGTTAAATCTCCTTAAATTGAATAATTATTTATGAAAAAATATATCTGTAAATTGGATTTAAGCGCAATATTGACAATAGCCGGATATATTGAATTCGAAATTGAGTTTCCTTTGAAACCGATTTTTAATTGGCAATAGTTAAATTTTAAGTCTAAACTAGTTAGAAACAGTTTTTAATTAGCCTATATTAAGTAAAGATTGGTTCAAATTTCAGCCGTGCATATAAAGTAGCCCATTGATATGGTTACACGGATATTGACGACTCCCCGGGAGGATTCAACCGGAGGATTTAACCGGAGGGATTTAATCTTTGAGACCTAACGCTGTAATAATTAAATTAAGTTAACGGATTTAACCATGGAAAATCGTAAATTAAAGATAGCTTATTTGGTGTATCGCGGCAATCCGCGATGCGGAGGTCAGGGTGTATATACACGACACTTAACCAAAGAACTAACCGAAATGGGTCATTATGTGGAGGTTTTTTCGGGTCCTCCCTATCCGGAGTTGGATGATCGCGTTAAATTGAATAAAGTTGAATCATTGGATCTATATCGTGAACCGGATCCGTTTAGGACTCCAAAGTTAAATGAGTTTAAAACCCCGATTGATGTCATGGAGTATCTCATTATGTTAACTGCCGGATTTCCGGAACCGAGAACTTTTTCATGGCGTGTAAGAAAGATGCTAAAACAAAGAATCGGTGATTTTGACTTAGTTCATGATAATCAATGTATCGGTTCGGGGCTTCTGGGAATTATGAAGG
>DAIDJA010000059.1 GCA_027451605.1 Acidimicrobiales bacterium | reverse complement strand
TACGGGTTTTTCCGGATTAACAGTTAAATTATTTGATATTTCGAATCTTTATCGGGAATTGGCAATGTTTAGATCATCTGGGATTTTATTAAAGAAAGACACAATTGATAAAACTTTTTGACACCGCAAAAAACGAAATTGCTGAACTAAAACTTCGCAATCCAAAAGAAATTTCAATGTATGTCTGTGGACCGACAGTATATGGCCCTCCACACCTCGGTCACGGTAGGTTTGCAATCAGTTTTGATATTTTACGAAGATATCTTCAGTATTTAAGATACAAGGTTATTTATGTTTCCAATATCACCGATATTGACGACAAAATAATTCAAAGAGCAAATCAGGAAAATAAACTAACTTCGGAAATTTCGGCAACTTATGAAGATAAATGGTATGAAGATATGGGAAAACTTAATATCTTAAAGCCGACTTACAGTCCGCATGCGACAGAATATATTCCGGAAATGGTTGAGCTGATCAGAAAATTGGTCGACACGGGATATGCCTACGAACTCGAAGACGGCGTCTATCTGGAAGTTGCCAAGATTCAAAACTATGGAGCTCTTTCCAAACAGGATTTATCTGCATTAAAATCCGGTGCCAGGGTCGGAATAAACGAAAACAAGAGATCGCCTCTTGACTTTACCTTGTGGAAACTTTCCAAACCTATGGAGCCCGCATGGCCCAGTCCTTTTGGAATGGGACGCCCGGGTTGGCATACAGAATGTGTCGCAATGAGCCTGCAGCTTCTCGGAGAAGGATTTGATATACATGGCGGAGCTCAAGACTTAATTTTTCCTCACCACGAAAACGAAATAGCTCAAGCAACTGCATTATCTCAGCAATTTGCAAGTCACTGGGTTCATTGCGGATTCGTAACTATATCCGGCGAAAAGATGGGAAAATCTCTCGGTAATTACACTACTTTAGACGAACTCTTGAATGCTCACGATGCGAGATCATTTAGACTTCTTATACTTCAGTCCCATTACAGAAGTCCCCTTGAAATAACAAAAGATACCCTTGAAACAGCTGATTCGGCATTGAATCGATTAGATTCAGCGTATCGGCGATTTTTTGAAACTTTCGATGACATTGACGACATTACCTCAAAAAATAAGTTCACCGAAGATTTTAAAGAATTTGAAGCCGCTATGAACAATGATCTGGATACGCCCAAAGTTATGTCGCAGATATTTAATCTGGTAGGGAAATCCAATGCGCTTGCAGATCACGGGGATATTAAAGGTGGCGCCGAATTGTTTAAGGTTGCGGCTATAATTTGCGACCACTTGGGTTTAAACCTTAAAGATACAAGTGAGGCATTAGATTCTAAGACCGTTGATTTAATTGCAAAGCGCGATGCGGCTCGTATAAATAAGGACTTTAAGACAGCCGATGAGATCAGGGAGCGATTAACCGAACTCGGTTGGACAGTCGAAGACACCGCAAGCGGCACAAGAGTACACCGTTAAAGGCTCCACCCTTAGATAGAAACTCGCGAAAAGGTGGTTAATGGTGCTACTTATACCTTCGCTAAGAACCGGTTAATTCGCACTTATAAACACATTCACTACCATATAGCGAGATTACTTGGATGTTTAAATTGTCGAATTTCTTTGTCTTTGGTAATGAGAGGATATCCGGTTTCAATTGCAGTGGCGAAAATAATTCTATCTGCCGGATCACTCGGGAATCTTGGCGATAAATTAACAGCACAACTCGCGATTTCAGGCGAAACTTCAATCGTACCCAAGCCATGAGATAACTGAGTTAGCCAGGTATTCATAGGAATTGAGATTCTAATTCGATCATTTTTCACCAGCCATGCGAGTTCGAACCAAGTAATGCTAGAGACTACAATCTCGTCAGCACTTTTAATTTCTTTGACCGCCTTGTCACTCAATTTTGTCGGATCGGATGAAAGCCAGAAAATAACATGAGTGTCTAAAAGAACTGTCGTCACTTCAAATTCCAAGTTTGCCCGGTTGAATACAAGTCCTCTTCGTCGGCATTACTGCTGGCAACTCCAATAAATTTACCCCAAAGCGTTGCCGAACTTTTCACCGGTTTAATAACGGCTATCTTATTGCCATGCCTAGTTATTTCTATCTCTTGACCATTTTCGACTTGATCAAGCAGTGCCAGGAGATGAGTCTTGACTTCAGTTGCAGTCATTTTAATTACCATATAGTTATTATAGTGGTAATCACTGAAATTATAAACGAAACAGTTAGCATTAATCAATTAATTTTCCAAGTAATTCCAAATCCGGTTACAGTTTCTGAGCAAACAGACCCGATAAGATAACCTTCCCGGGTTTAAGTTGAAAGTCAAGACTATAATACAGACCAACTCTTCCAACTTCTATTTATAAATCTATATTTTTGGGTTAATTTATTCTACGAAATTTGAATAACCCGTAAATTGTATTTTTCAATTGAAATAATACAATTCGTGCCAAATGTTAAATAGTTATAATCATCAAGATTAGATGCGCTAAAATAAATAAGTTACCGCTGGGTAACTTATAATTATCAATAAATATTTAACAAATAGGAGATTTTATGGGCGACTTTTCGATGGACCTGAATGAAGATCAACTTCAACTCCAAAAGTGGGTGCATGACTTTGCCGAGAACGTAATAAGACCGGCAGCAAGCGAGTGGGACGAGAGGGAAGAAACTCCGTGGCCGATAATACAAGAGGCCGCTAAAGTCGGAATTTATTCATTTGACTTCATTGCGCAATGCTTCTTCGATCCCACAGGCATTCTTATGCCAATAATGAACGAAGAACTCGCTTGGGGTGATGCGGGTATAACTCTTTCACTTCTGGGAACTACATTAGGTTTAGCCGGTATTGCTGCAAACGGCACTCCCCAGCAGATGTTGGAGTGGGGACCGCAATGTTTCGGTACTCCCGATAAAATTCAGCTCGCAGCATTTTGTGTTTCAGAACCCGATGCCGGAAGCGACGTTTCATCGTTAAGAACCAGAGCAGTGTATGACGAGGCTACAGATGAATGGGTATTAAACGGTACAAAGACCTGGATAACCAACGGCGGTATTGCCGATATTCACGTGGTTGTGGCATCGGTAGAGCCAGAATTAAGGAGCCGTGGCCAGGCAAGTTTTATCGTTCCTCCGGGTACTAAAGGAATTTCCCAGGGACAAAAGTTCAAAAAGATGGGTATTCGTGCCTCTCACACTGCCGAAGTTGTACTTGATGACGTAAGAGTCCCGGGTTCGTGTCTATTGGGTGGAAAAGAAAAACTCGACGAAAAACTCGCCAGAGCCCGCGAGGGGAAAAGATCATCATCTCAGGCGGCAATGAGAACTTTCGAAGCCTCGAGACCTTCAGTTGGTGCCCAAGCAGTCGGTATTGCAAGAGCAGCGTATGAATATGCTCTCGACTATGCCAAAGAGAGAGAAGCATTCGGTAGGAAGATTATCGAAAACCAAGGTATCGCCTTCAAACTTGCCGACATGAAAACACGGGTCGACGCTTCTCGACTTCTGGTATGGCGAGCTGCCTGGATGGGAGCTTCTCAGAAAGATTTTACGGCGGGTGAAGGATCGATGTCTAAATTATTTGCCGGTGAGACTGCAGTTAAAGTTACCGAAGAAGCTATCCAAATAATGGGGGGCTACGGCTATATTCGCGAACACCCGGTCGAGAGATGGCACCGAGATTCAAAGATCTATACGATCTTCGAAGGCACATCCGAGATTCAGAGGCTAATTATTGCCAGAGCAATCTCCGGTTTGTATATACCCTAAACGTAAAATTGCTAAAAATAAACGAAAAGAAGCCGGCTTCATCTGAGGTCGGCTTCTTTTATTTTGGCTAAAGTAAATAATAACCAATGAATCAATAGGTTGGATTCGAACAGTTAATTTACTAAAAATGAGAGCAGTCATAATTGAAAATAACGAAGTAAGCTTCAAAGAAACAGAAGTTCCGGTCATTAAGGAAAATCAAATGTTAGTGGAAGTAATATCTGCCGGAATTAACGGGGCTGATCTACTTCAAAAAAAAGGAGGTTATCCGGCGCCAAAACCTTGGCCGCAACACATCCCCGGTTTGGAACTGTCCGGAAAAGTTAAATACATTGGTTCGGCCGTGGAAGACTTTCAAGTAGGCGACTTCATTAT
This sequence comes from Acidimicrobiales bacterium, assembly GCA_027451605.1. GTDB lineage: Bacteria > Actinomycetota > Acidimicrobiia > Acidimicrobiales > JABEUL01 > JAJZNL01. Next base: position 4,802 of record DAIDJA010000059.1, on the reverse strand, counting down.
GTCAATCGTCGGTGGTGGTGCACAGGCAGAACTTGCCGTTGCCGAGCCGGAATATAGCATTAAACTTCCCGCAGGACTTAATCCTATCAAGGCCGGTGGGTTTTGCGAGACTTTTTTCACTGCCTTTGACGCCCTTATAATCAGAGGTAAATTAAACCCGGGAGATGAAGTACTGATTGTAGGGGCTCAAGGGGGCGTAGGTACTGCCGGAATTCAAATCGCCCATGCCTATGGTTGTAGGGTAACTGCATTGACAAAAAACTTTGACTTCAAAACACGGCTAACGGAAATTGGAGCCAATCAAGTTATAACCGATATCGGCGAAAATAAATATGATGTTATTTTAGATTTAATATCTGGCAAGGGGCTTAGCGACAGGATATCAAATCTGAAAACCGAAGGACGTTACGTTGTAATCGGAGTTGGTGCGGGCTTCAAAGCAGAATTAAATCTTCTAAAATTAATGGAAAAAAGAGCAGTCTTAACGGGAGCGACTCTCAGAAGCAGAACTAAATTTGAAAAGCAGCTTGTAGCCGAACAAATTAAACGGTCGCTCTTAAAATTTATTGAAGAGGGAAAAATCGACGTGATAGTTCATAAGACATATAGCTTCACCAATGCCTATCAGGCTTACAGTGATTTTGAAAACGGAGGTAAATTGGGAAAACTGATTCTAGTCAATGAAAAGTATTCAGATGCCGGGCGGCTAAATGACAATTGATTCAGTCTCATTAAAACAAGAGATTTTGGAATCTCTCAAAAGTGTAATTGACCCTGAACTAAATGCGGATATCGTCGAGCTGAAGATGCTACAGGATGTAATTGTCGACAGTGAACTCAATGTCAATGTATTGGTTGGTCTTACCACGGCAAAATGTCCTTTGAGAAACAAAATTCGAGAAGACATAGTGGCGGCAATTGACGGAATCAAAGACCGTCATAGTATTAACGAAATCAAAGTGACTACATCGGAACTTTCCAATGAGGCAAAGTCAGCACTGATGGATCGAGCCCGTAAAATCGCTCAGACCAACAATACCGTAAACGTATCGGCACTTTTAAATACAAGAATCTTAGCAATTTCTTCTGGGAAAGGAGGAGTGGGGAAATCATCGGTAGCTACAAATTTGGCCTTAGGCCTGGCTTATTTGGGTAATAACGTCGGTATCTTGGATGCAGATATTTGGGGCTTCTCCGTGCCTAAAATGTTGGGACTCTCGGGTGAACTCAAAGTAAAAGACAAGAAGATAATTCCAATGCAGCAAGCGGTAAACTCCGGCAGGCTAAACGTTATTTCGATGGGATTTTTGGCAAATGAGAATTCAGCGATAATGTGGAGAGGTTTAATCTTGAATCGAGCGGTCCAACATTTTCTCGAAGACGTTTTATGGGAAGATCTCAACTACTTAATAATAGATATGCCACCGGGCACGGGCGATATACAAATGGGCCTGGCAAAGATGCTGCCAAGAACCGAAGTCATAATTGTCACTACCCCATCTGAAATGGTAGAGCAAATTGCCTCCAGAACCGCCCAAATGGCAAAGAAGTCAAATATTAAGACAGTGGGAGTAATTGAAAATATGAGCTATTTTCAATGCGAGCATAATCAAAAATATTATTTATTTGGAAAAGACGGTGGGCTTCGGCTGGCTCAGACTCTAAAGGTTCCTCTCCTAGCCCAGCTACCGATTGATCCCCTGGTTTCAGATAATTCAAATATCTCTTCCTGGCATTCAATGCATGAGATGTCCAAATCTCAGGATATTTTTTTGGAGCTGGCAAATAAAGTTCAAAATGAATTCCCTTTTTCAAAAGTTGAAGGATGTACGGCTCGAATTTTGTCTATATTTAATAGACTTGAAGATGAATTAAGCCAAACCGAAACCTCTCGATGATAAATTTAAATTTTTAATGGCGGAAAGCTGCTTAAACAGCAGAGTACCGGAACAAATTTAATAAATACTGGGTTTAAAATCTTCTAACATGGCCCAATCAAATAAACGTTATAGACTGTAATTAACTTCAAAGATTAAGAAATTACCGTGAATCACTACTTGTCCGATATTGTTTCCCTGCAGCTGCTCATAAGTCTCGAAAATACAAAAAGTATCGGTAAAACGGCAAGAATGTCAGGATTGAGTCAACCTGCGGTAAGTATGAGACTCAAAAATTTTGAAACCCGTATGGGAATTCAGCTTTTTTCAAGAGACCCCAACGGAACCGTATTGACTGAAGCGGGTAGAACTGTTTGTATATGGGCAAAAACTGTAATAGACCTAATTGAAAACTATGACTATACAATTAATGCGCTCAAAGAAAATATAAACGGCCAGTTAACCTTAGGGGCGAGTCAGACTATCGCCGATTACATAATGCCCCAAACCATCAAACTCTTCAAAGACAGCGATCAAAAGACTGCAGTTAAACTCGAAGTTACAAATTCAATGCAGGTAATAAAAAATGTAACTATTGGAAGCATCTCTCTGGGTTTCGTAGAGTCTTTGACAAAACCATTTGGATGTCACTCAAAGATTGTAGGCGATGACGAGCTTTTTGTTGTAGTACGTAATGGACACAAATTTTCCAAACGTAAGTTTATCGATATCAACGATTTATATAATTCACATCTAGTGATCCGTGAAGAAGGATCGGGAACCAGAGAAGTCTTTGACGCCCTTTTCGGTTCGGTGAAATTTAAGTCGGCCCCGACCGAACTTTCATCAACTACCGCAATTAAGGCGGCAATTACGCATTCGGATGAAGTTTCTATCTTAAGTAAAATTGCAATTAAAACTGAATTACAGAACTCTACGCTAAAAATATTAAAGTTGAAAGATTTAAAGAACCAGCAAAATATTGAGCTTAAGCGTCAGTTTCGTGCCGTCTGGCGAAGTGACAAGGTATTAACAAGATCTCAAGAGCATTTTATTTCTTTGACTTCTGCGGTGATAAAAACCGTTACAGCTGGTGAAATACAAGTTGCAAAATCAAACTTGAAACACCTACCGCAGCCCACAAAATAGCTCCCAATAACAACGGTTTATGCCCGGTCTGCCGTATCGCTTTGAAATTTGATGACAAACCAATTGAGGCTAGAGCCATAATTATCAGAAATTGCGACATATTTGTAAGATCACGCGAAGCGGCAACGGGAATTAAATTTAGGCTTCTCATTGCAATTGCCAGAATAAACCATCCGATAAACCAGGGAATCGATTTTTTCAAAGTTGAAAACTTACTTTTTGACCGACCTTCAAGGGTTTGAAAGCTTTTCTTTTTTGAAGCTTTAAAAAATGCCAGCACTATGGCAATCGGCACGATTAGCAAAGTTCTCGACAGCTTGACTACCACTGCATGTGCTCCTGCCACATGACCATAGGTATAGCTTGCGGCAACCACAGAAGATACGTCATTGATTGCGGTTCCGGCCCACAGCCCAAATGACTTTTGGCTTAACTGAAGCATGTGACCGATCGTCGGATAAAGCAACACGGCCACTACATTAAAGACAAATATCGTCGAAATCGCATAGGACACATCGTTATCATCGGGTTCAATCACACCGGACACTACAGCAACTGCCGAAGCACCGCAAATTCCGGTACCCACCCCCACCATGGTCGTTAGATCAGAGTCAGTACCCAGTAACCTTCCGCTAAGATAGGCTCCCCCTAATGCTACTGCCATAGTCCCCAGCATGACCGGCATACTGCTCACTCCGATTGATATAACACTGTTTATCGATAACCCGGTACCCAATAGGATTACCGCAAGCTGAAGTAGTCTCTTGGAACTAAATTTAATTCCGGGCAACAGACGTCCGCTTACCGGCTTTATAGCTTGTATTACCATACCGGTTATGATTGCAATAACGGGTGCTCCGATAACGGCTGCATAGGATCCTACAAAATATGCAAATAATGAAACTACAGCAACAAGAAAGAGACCGGGCAATACATTTACGGGAAGTATATTTAACGGTATATTTAAAACACTTTGTGGTAATGAGTTCTTGTATTTACTTTTAGGGGAGGTAGGATGTCCATCAAATTCAGCTTTGACCAGTTCATCTTTTGATTTAACTTCAACCAATTCAACGACATCGCCGTCAAATTGCTCTTCACCGTCAGAATCATATAAATCGTTTTTTGAAACATCCATGAACTATGTTTTAGTTTTAAAGATATAGATTAACTAGACCTATAATACTTTTAGCTCATAAGTAATACTTATGAGTAAATGTGTAGCCGAGAATGCAAAGCTAAGAATTAGCTATTATTGAAGGAGCCGGCGGCGGCGGAAGATCAACTTCGGTCCAGTCAGCGTTTGGCTTGGAATAAGAATATAGCTTCATAGAATTTGACGAATTATAATTGAGATAAACGTGTCCCTGGGTTTGCAGTATTGCATCGGAATGCGAATCAGATACAGACAGAGAAGTTACTGAACTTATCGTATCATTGGCAGAAATCGTAAACGTCATTACGGTTTGCATCGTCGCCTTAGAAGAGGTCATATACAAACTCAATAGGTTATCTGACATTGAAGCAATCGGAAAACTCTCGGATACACCCGTGTAACCGGCAAGAGAATAAGAAACTGCCGAAAATTTCTCTCCCGTCTCTAATCCGCTTAGGTTTATCAAAAGATCAGGTTTATACGAGATTCCAAATTCAACCGGACTTCCCCTGTTTATTTCAACAAAAGATATTCCGTAAAACTTTTTTATACCGATAGGAAAATTTGATTCGGTTAATGCCGAATATTTTGTTATCGGTCTGTATTTTATGACGATGAAT
>DAIDJA010000058.1 GCA_027451605.1 Acidimicrobiales bacterium | reverse complement strand
ATCAAGCGACCCATAAATCCGTCGGCGGTTCGATCCATGATCACGGGAGTTATATTTAACGTGTGTGCAAGAGTATATCCGTATGAATCACCGGCAAAAATAGCGTCAAAGTCTCCATAGTCAGCCTTAAGAAATTCTGCGTAGTTTTTCGAACATTTTTCTGTGCACTTTTCAGATTCGTGTCCGCAAAGATCGGGAGCCGATACCGCAGTAACCTCCGAAATTTCATTGGTTATCCAAGAGATTCTAATATTCACCGGTACGTCTTCGTTTCCGTCGTCGACAAAAACTACTACACTTTCTGAGAGTTTTTTGGCATTTTCAATTAATTTCAGATGACCCAAATGAAGCGGCCAAAACTTACCGAAAACTGCTGCCCGAGAAAATCTCTTCACATGGTCCCCTCAACAGGCATTAAACGATTTGTTTGGTCATCTGAAACACTAAGTGATTTTCTCCAGTTCTTGAGACCGCCGAAACAAAGTAGAAGGAACAACACATAAACTATCCCTGTTAAATCTAATCTTTTGACAAAATAAAGAGGGACATAGATAATATCAGCTGCGATCCAAAAGTACCAGTTGTCGATCTTCTTCCAATTAAGAAGGGCTTGTGCGGTTAAGGAAAGACATGTGGTCAATGCATCCCAAAAGGGAGCAATATCATGTGCGGCCCCGAGCACAAGAGTCAAAACCCAAGTAAAAATAACGATGAATAACGCACCAACAATTAACGCCCATTTCGGCGCTTTACCTACTTTAAGCTTTGATTTTTCCGGACCACCGTGCAACCATTGCCACCAACCAACAAATCCCAAAACTATATATACAACCTGTAGAAGTGAATCCGCCCAGAGCCTGGAGGACGCAAAAAGTATAAGGAAAAAGGCCGAATTTGCTATGCCAACTGGGAAGTTGCTAATTTTCGATACGACAATAAGATAAACGCATAATGCACCGGTGACAAATCCAAGCAATTCAGCCCAACTTACGTTGTCATTTCCCATGATGAAAACAACATGGTTAAGAGGGGCCACCAGGTTTTGAATCCACCGTAACACTTCTATCTATATGACTTTCTGAATCTAGAAAACAATTAGAAGGCCTAATTGCTTCAGACCTCTAATGTTTTTCAGTTTACCACCTAAGGCAATTTGATGGGACTATAATCAAAAAATAAGAGATTTAATGTGGTGTAGTGTCTGTAAATACCTAATAGAGTTGAAGCTTATCTACCATCATGCTGATCCCCCCCATTGCTCTAAGTTCTGTACCGCAGAATGAACAAAACGCTTGATTGGTGTATGGAGCTCCGCAGTTAGGACAAACTGATTTAACATCTCCAGCCACTTCATTGACTTCGATGTCCCAGAACTGCCCTACTGATTCTTGACCGTCATAGGGAACGGCCAGCTCTATATGAACGTGCACTCTTAGCAGATGAATCGCGGTTTCGGGTTGTTTTATTAGTCCGATTAATTTTATGCTCACTTCTCTTGGTTGGGAACCCAATGAGGTGTAAGGGCACATTTTTATTTCGTCGATAGACTTGGGACCAAAGTAACTTTTCGAAGAAGAGTAGTCGTCTCTGGGATCAAACTGAGCCATCATGGCGGCTTTGATGAAATTAATAATTCCGTCACTTGAGATTCCGGACGGAAAATTCTTCATATCGTAATTTTGGACAAATTGATCCCATTCGCCCGGAGTTGCAAATACAATATCCATAAATTTAAATAACTCTTAGTGTAAATAATTAAGATTATTCAGCGGGTAATGCTGTTCCGCAGTTTGCACAGAATTTGGCACCTGTTTGGATAGCTGTTCCACAGTTAGTGCAGAATCTTCCACCGGCAGATGAAGCAGCAGGTCCCGGCTGCACTATCGGCGTTCCCGAGGGACCATTTGCTCCCATCATCATTCCGACCATCATTCCAGGTTGGGCACCTACATTGCCCTGCTCCACACCTTTTGCAATATCTATCATTGCCTGACCTTTGGCATAGTCACTGTATGAACCGGCAACCTGAGTGAATGCTTTTGCTTCGCTTAACTGCTTTATCTTTTCAATATCTTCTTCACTGACATTAATATTAAATTGCGCAAAAGAAGTTAACGCCAGGCCGAAGGAAGTTAACTGTGTATTGGCTTTGGACAAAGTTTCAGCAGCCGTTTGATCTTGGATGCTTCCCAACAAAAGTACACCATGATCTACTACGATAGGAGGCAGGATGGATCTGACTGCGGCTAAAGTTTGATCCTTGATCCAGTCCGTTATTTGTTCGTTGTGGTTAAACCCGCCTTCGGTACCGACCAATTTGGATATTAGTAAGACCGGGTCGGTTACTTTATAGGCCAAATTGCCGAAAATCTTTAATGAGACGACAAGACCTGACGGTTTGTCAAGAACGTTATCGATTGGTCCTCCGAAATTAATATCGACTATATCGCGAGTTGTGACATAGTAAATTTCCGTACTATAGTATCCGTCTCCGGTTAATCGATCCACTAACCAGCTAAAAGGCAAAGATGCTCCTTGGTCAAGAGAATGCCTTCCGGGGGGGAGGGTGCCGATAACTTTTCCTAAGTTTGTAAAAACTGCAATGTAGTCTAAATCCACGTTTACGACTGAGTGCTGAATAATTTGATCATCGGGATATTTCCAGATTACCTGGGTCTTTGCATTTTCGGGGATATCTATAAATAGTCTTTCTATCCCGCTGTCTTTATGACCTTCAAAAAGGGGCATTTCTCCTCCGCCTATATACAAAACATCTGATCAAAATTCCGAGAAGTGTACAATCGATCTAATCCGACTTGAAAAATTTTTAGAAATAAAAAATCAGTTTGATAAATTGACAATTTCGGTTATCCACCATTCTAGGCCAGTCACATTTTGTTGTCAATTGATAATCATGCGGATTGCGCAATCATCCCAGGTGATGAAAATCAAATTGCGCCTGATATTGTCAATGCCAAATCTGCGCACAATTCGATATGGAAATTCAATGATGAAGAGGTTTATAATGCGCAAATTCCCCTTTACTTTGTAACAGTTGTATGCTAAGGTGATATTAATGGATACATTAGATATAATAAAAGAGCTCCAAGCGAACGAAGCATTAAGGAGCCAAATACGGGCGGTAATTTTAGCTGATGAGCTATTAGACTTGCCACGTAAATTTGATGAATTCCGGATTGCAACCGAAGCGCGTTTCCAACAAGTTGAAGAGCAAATTGCAGAAAATTCACGTCAAATTGCCACTCTCCAAGTTGCAGTCAGGGAACTCCAAGTTGCAGTCAAGGAACTGCAAGTTGCAGTCAAGGAACTCCAAGTTGCAGTCAAGGAACTCCAGAACACTACTAAGGAACTCCAGAATACTACCAAGGAACTCCAAGTTTCAATGAAGCAACTTCAAGCAGAGGTCGCTCATTTATCCGGCGTAGTGGGCAATTTGGTTGGAAGGGATTTCGAAAGAGATTTTATTTATAGAGCTAAGGCCTATACCCGTAAATTAATTAAAAACTCTAGAGTAATGACCATTGATGAGATTGAATCTCTTGTTGAAGAAGCTGAAAATCTTGGTAAAATCACCGAGGATGAAGCTATGTCCATTATAAATTTGGACGTTCTGTTAGAAGGTGAAATTGGCGGTGAAACAGCTTATCTGGCAGTCGAAGTATCCAAGACGATACATGATGACGATTTTGAAAGAGTTCGAGACCGCAAAGAAATATTGATAAAAGCAACAGGTAAGTCCGCAAAGGCATTGGTGGCCGGGGTTGCTCTGTCAGCGTCCAAAACTGAAGATGTTTATGTTATGGTAAACGGTTTGTTGTTGGAGTCTGCTGCATAAAATTAACTCTGGCATATATAAAGTTAATTTATTATTATTTCAGAAATTCAAGTTTATTAAGTTTTGCTCGTAACGAAAGCAGGGCTCAATGTGTTTCAAAGCCCGTTTCAAAAAACACATGTAGCTAACCGTAGGTAGAACAATTTATTCTGTAACAACTTATGAAGTTTATAGATCAAATTAATGACGTTACCGGAGGTATGCTACCACCACCATTTATAGAGTTCCAAGGCGGGAGCTTTTTAGAATACAATGGCTGATGTTTCCTGGACAGAGAAGGAGTTATCCCTGTTTGTCCGGAGCCTCCTTATAATAAAAGATAATTATAATTTTCGCGGACCTCTTCGTAACTATCTCAAATTTGTAAGGAATGTTTCGAAGGCGGTAATAAATCACCCGCCAATTAGGTTTGAGAATGTTCAGTTACAAAAAATTGAAACCAGACCCAAAAATAAACGAGGTCTAAACAGATGAAATTACTACTATTTGATGCGGAGCCGAAAGCCATTGCAATGTCTTATTTTGTTTTTTGCGGAATTCTCAAGATTTGGGACTAAAGTCCCTAATCTTAGGTGTGGCAAAATATTAAACTAACAATAATGTTTGGGACGTAACATAAATTGGGTCACAAGCATTTGTTTGTTATTTCCTGACGGCAAGAAAAGAGATAGTGAGTGCATGAGGAGCGATTTGACGTCGTAATTATTGGTGGTGGCCATAATGGGACTACGATTGCGGCATATCTCGCGAAATCTGGACTTTCGGTTTGCGTACTAGAAGAACGGCCTGAATGTGGTGGGGGACAAGAGAACGCCGAACCGAAACCAGGCTTCAGAATCGACCCTCATGCCACCTATCTCTACGGTGGTGCAGCTCCCGGATTCGAGCAATTGGAGCTTTGGAAATATGGATTTCGAATGGTTTATTACCAGTCAATGGCTGGCGTAGTTACTCAAAACGGAGTAGCGGCAAATTTGGGTGGACGTTGGAATAGAAATATCGGAGTTGAATCACTAAAGTCCTATACGGGAGTTGACCCGCAAGGTGCCGAATCGCTGTTTTTGGAAAATATCGGCAACGAAGGTCAAAAGGCCTTATTGAGGTCCCTGTTCTGGACGCCGCCAATTCCGTCAGAATACGAATTGGAACCAAAAGATCTTCCTTGGTGGAAGGTTTTTCGGGAGTTGTTGCCCGATTTTTGGACTGACAGACTCGTTGACATGAGTTTTCTGGATTTCCTGGATGAATTTATACCATGGGAACCCTTAAGGTGTTTTGAGTCTTTCGCTGCCTGGTATTGTGGCGCACATCCATCGTGGGAAGGAATGATGCTACCGTCGCTTGGCGGGGCGCTTCTGGTCGGCTATTCGTCCGGGTCACCTCGGGGCGGAATGCATACTTATGCACATGCGATAATTCGTTGTGCAATGGCTAATGGTGCCAGAATTATCACAAACGCTTCAGTAGGTGAAATCATCGTTAAAAACGGTCGGGCAGTGGGAGTCCAATTGGATGACGAAGCGTCATTTCCCGAAAAGACAATCTGGGCTGACAAAGCGGTTATTTCGGCAGTTGATGTCAAGCAGACCTTTTTGAAACTTCTTCCCAAATCCCATCTCGACGCCTCATTTATTCAAAATGTAAAAGATGTGTCTCTAAAGGGAGGGAGCTTATTCGTTCTTTCGGTAATATGTCGCGAGTTGCCAAAGTATCATGGCAGGCAGGATGCTTTTCCCGACGAAATATATCCGTCTTGTGTAGCAGCCCCCGCTGATAATATGGAGTTTTTCTACACTCAGACAAGGGATGCCTACTCTCACAAGAAGGCGCCGGAATTAACTCCGGAACATCTTACAATGATGGTATGTACCCACGATGTTTACGATAACACACGATGCCCGGAGGGTTATCATATATTGTCGCCGATATATTTGGAAGTACCGCCTCCTCAGTACGATGTAACGGGACCGGAGGGAATTAATAGGCATAAAGAAGAAATTACAAAAGCCGCTTTGGACCTGCTTAAAGAACTCGCACCGAATATGGATGGTGCCAACATTGTAGATGTGTTTTTAAATACTCCCTATGACTCGGAGTTTAGGAATGCCGGAATGTCCGGAGGTAACTGGTACGGCGCACGCCAATCCGAAGATCAATGGTTCAACTTAAGACCCACCGCTGAACTAGGGCGTTATAAGACTCCGATAGAGTCGCTTTATCTGTGCAATCATACTTCCCATCCGGGGGGTTTATGTTTGATGGCAGTCCCGTACAATTTGATGCATATTTTAATCGAAGACCAGGTCGTTGAGCCTAAAAGTTGGTGGTATCCGTCACCTTGGTACATCCCCCCTAAAGATGCAGAGGTCAAGGCATGAAAAAGAGCTTCGATGCCACACCCGATACCAAGCTTTTTGATGAGTTTCCCAAAGAATCCAACTTCGATGTAGTTATAATCGGAGGTGGGCCTAACGGCCTAATAGCAGCTGCATATCTAGCAGGTACAGGTCTTAAAACTTTGGTCGTAGAAAGGCGACATGAAATTGGAGGAGGACTTGCTACCGAAGAGACTCTCTTTCCGGGATTTTATACAAATCCACATGCAATTTACCATTTAATGGTTGACTATATACCCGTACTTAAGGACTTTAATCTGACAAATCACGGAGTGACATTTGTCAAGCCCAATTTACAGACCGCTCAGGTTTTTGGTGATGGCTCTTCGTTGGTTCTCTGTCGACAAGTTGAAGATACTAAAGATTCAATGGCCAAGTTTTCTCCCAAGGATGCCCGGCATTTCGGGACGCTTATGAGAACGTGGCACAAAATGGTTGAAGGAATCTTGGCCCCCGGTACTTATCTGCCTCCATTATCGCCGATTGATATGATTGAAGCATTGGGGAAAACTGAATACGGTGTCGAAGCTCTTAGACTGACGGAAATGTCGCCGATGGAGATTATTGAAGAGAACTTTACCGATGACAGAATAAAGACATTAATGCTATATATGTCATGTATGTGGGGTCTTAATCCGCGAGACAGCGGTTTGGGATTTTTGGTTCCTTTACTTATCGAACGTGGGCTAAATAAAGCACAATGTTACGGCGGATCTCATAAATTGGCCGGAGCACTGTCCCGGGAAATCCATAAGGCAGGCGGCTTAATACTTGACAATGCCGAAGTTACCAATATTATTATTGAAGACGGTCATGTCGCAGGAATAGTATGCGGTGACGATCGAGTAATAAAGGCTCCCGTGGTTCTTTCATCACTTCCTCCCCCCCTTACCTTCGGGAAACTGATTGACCAAGATTATGTTCCCGATGACCTAAAGGAAAATGCGCAACACTGGGAATGGGATCCGTGGTCGTTTCTGACAGTAGCGGTTGCCACCAAGGATAAGCCACAGTATAAGTGTGATGATCCATGGGTAAACGATGCTTTGATGGTTGTGTTGGGCTTTGACTCTTACGATCAGTTAGTAGAGCATTTTGATGCCGTGTTGTCGGGGAAAGTAAGTGCAAACGGGGAGATGGGTGGACATGTCACAGTGGAAACTACATATGATCCGACTTTACCGAGAGTCCCCGGGCATGAAATCGGATTTATTCAGTGTCACGTTCCCAATGAACTTCAAGGCGGTTGGCAAGACCACAAAGAACGGGTGGGGGGCGAACTGTTGAGAAGTTGGCAAAGGTATACCCACAACTTTAGTGATGAATCCATAGTTTCCAAATCAATCGAAGATCCGAAAGATATCGAAACAAGAATTGCATCTATGGTGAAGGGGTCTATTAAACACGGTGATTATAACCCGCTTCAGATGGGAGTGTTTAGACCTCATGACTCATGTGTGGGTGGACGGAGTCCGATCGAAGGGCTTTATTTATGCGGTGCTTCGTCGTACCCGGGAGGCCTAATAATCGGGGGCCCCGGATACATAGCAGCAAATACCGTCGCAGAAGACTTAGATATAAACAAGTGGTGGCAACTTCCAAAGTTTGTATCCAAATACAAGGAAATCTACCTGACATGACAGGAAAACTTAAGGCTACATACTTAAGTTTCAGGAGATGGACTCAGCAGGCTACTAAATTAGTAAATTTAGATCCGACTTAGAAATCATTTCGGATTAATAGTTTGACAATGCTGTATTTTGGTCATTCTATTTTTTAGATTTTATTTACCTAAATAAAGTAGTCAACAAGAAATTGACCTAAATCTATTTGAAACGAGTGAACTTGAAGCATGAACTGCTCTTTTAAATACGATTCAAAGATTTAAGTTATAGAAGAAATAATGTCAACTCCCAAATTCGAGATAATTAGTTAAGTGAAAAGAGTTATTTAAATGCCAGGTTCTTATGAATATGATGCGGTGGTAATTGGGGCGGGGCATAACGGGTTATGTTTGGGAGCTTATCTGGGGAGGGCCGGCCTTAAGACCGTTATCGTGGAGCGTAGACATGAAGAAGGCGGAGGAGTTAATACCGAAGAGCCGGTTTTACCCGGATTTAGGCATAATCTGCACGCTCAATATATGGAATTTTTTGACGTAATGCCAATGATACAAGATTTTCGTCTGGAAGATCTCGGTCTTCGTACGATAATGCCTGAAGCGCAGGCCGGAATTACCTTTGAAGACGGACGTCCCCCGATTATTCTGCACCGACCGGATTTGCTTGATCTCACCCACAAAAGTATCAGTAGGTATAGCAAGCACGACGCCGATGTTTATATTGAACTTAAGAATCGCGCCATGTCGATTGAAACCTTACTGGCCGTTAACCTTTATACCCCCCCGGGTGAAAGCGGAGCAGTCGATCAGGGCGATATGATTGAGGCATTCTTTGGCGACATGGGCGTGACCAAAAACTTTGCGATGAAATCTCCGAAAGCGGTCATAGATGAATTGTTTGAAACTTCTGAACTGCGAGCATTGCTTTATCGGGCGACGGTCGAATGGGGGTTTCCGGTGGATACCGCATGTACCGGAGCTGCGTTTTTAACATTTATTATGTGGACAATGGGCAACTGGAAACTCGTGAAGGGCGGAACCCATTCACTTGCCAAGGTTATGACTCAGGCATGCTATAGCCAAGGGGTGGACCTATTGGAAAATAGTTCCGTCGAAAAGATAATACTGGAAGGCAACCGGGCAGTTGGTGTCGAACTTAAAGACAAGACGGTAATTAAGGCAAACAAACTAGTGGCATCAAATGCCGACTTGAAACAAACCCTCC
>DAIDJA010000057.1 GCA_027451605.1 Acidimicrobiales bacterium | reverse complement strand
ATGCCACCTGTTCCCCAAGGGCTTTAATCCTGTGACAAAGATCCACATCTTCCAAATATAAAAAAAATCCCTCGTCGAAACCCCCGAGCCGTGTGAAAATAGAGTAGTCGACTATGAAGAACGCGCCCGAAACCCAGTCAACCGAGTAAATTCCCCGGCCGGCATCAATCAAAGGAAACGATTCATATGACTTATAATTTTTTACAAACCTGTTATTTGATCCGGCACCCACCAGTGTCGCCAAAGAGTACCCCACCGCAGTAGTCACAGAAGGGAATCGGCGGGCGGAGGGGTAAACGGTATTGTCAGAATTCAACAATTTTGGTGCTACTACGGCATAGCCATTTCTCTTAATCAACCCGACCAGAGTACTTAAGGCTCCGGGTTTAATTTGAATGTCATTATTGGAAATCAATAAATACGGCTGTCTAAAGATTTCCAAAAACTCCTCTGAAGGTAAATTTGAACCGGTTAATTGCCGTGAAACTATGCGTTTTTTTTGGTCATCCAAAATTACTTCAAATAATACCGTGTCGACCTGACATTCGCCGATGGATGTTACCGCAGAGTTAACTCCGGCTCCGAAACCAAGGTTCAGGCGCGGCTTAATTAAACGTACCGGAATAAAAGGTGCCTCAAAGACAAATTTATCCGCTTCAATGTTATTGATCGCCGCAGTTAGGAATTCAGCTACCTCAACGTCGGTTACCGATTCAGTAGGTGAGGCCAAACCGTTTTCTACAATTGTAACGGCCCTTGATCCTCCTTCAAGCAAATCAGACAATAAAGGCAGGGTATAATCTTTTTTCCCATACTCAACTATTATTGAGTGAATTGGAAGCATTTGACCATCAAACAAGGTTTCTAATGACTTTTCCCAAGGTGTCATGCCAGTCCGGCATAGGGCCAAGACCCATCAGTCTCAGCGCACAGTTATCCAAAACCGAATATTTTGGCCTTGCCGCAGGTCTGGGGGGATTCAGTTCTTCGGTTGAAATCGCCTTTACTCTTGATACGTCTCCCCCCGCAAGACGTAATATCTCTTTGACAAATTCATACCAATTTGTCGGACCCTGATTTGTTATATGAAACCTGCCGGGCAACTTATTTAATCCAACTTCAATAAGCTTGACCGCTAGATCACTGGTAAATGACGGACATCCATGCTGGTCATTTACAAACTTCAATTCATTTACGCCGTCTTTAAGACTCAACACGGTCTTAACCATATTAGAACCGTATTGTCCACAGACCCAAGAAGTCCTAACTACAGTATCAGTTGGTCGAAGTTCCATCTCCCCGGCAAGTTTAGATTTGCCGTACACCGATTGAGGATTTGTGGCATCCCATTCCAAGTAGGGCACATTCGAAGTTCCGTCAAAAACATAGTCCGTTGAAATGTAAACCAAGTGACTTCCGTATCTTGAAGAGGCCTCGACTATATTTCTGGTGCCCACAGCATTGATTTTGTAAGCCAAATCTATCTCAGATTCTGCCTTATCAACAGCTGTATATGCCGCGGTATGTATTACGACATCGGGTCTGACCGCATCGAAAGCTTCGATCAGTGATGCCCGATTGGTAATATCGACGTTGTGAAGATCAAAGCCTACGGTTTCTACATGACTCGATTTATCCAGTGCCAACAATAAGTCAGTCCCTAACTGACCTTTTGACCCGGTGACAACTACTTTCAACTTGCGGCTACTTCCCGGCTCTATTCCAAGCGGTATCTTCGGCAACAGGTGCACGATCCAACAGAGGTTCCCACCAGGACCTGTTATCCACATACCAATTAACCGTATCTTTCAGACCATCTTCGAACTTAAATTCAGGTTCCCAACCGAGTTGAGTTCTAATTTTATTCGAATCCAAAAGATATCTTCTGTCGTGACCCGGTCTGTCGGGAACAATTGTTTTAAGAGACTCCGGCTTGCCGAGAGTCTCAAGTACCCTGTCGGCAATTTCAATTATGGAGGCTTCGCGACCGGATCCAACATGGTAAGTTTCCCCGACGATACCATTTTTAAGAACCAAATCTATGGCTTTACAATGATCCAAGACATGCAGCCACTCTCTCTTATTCTGTGTAGACGCATAAAGAGGTATCGGCTGGTCATTCATCGCCTTGGTTGTAAATACCGGAATTACCTTTTCGGGGAACTGATATGGACCGTAATTGTTACAGCAGTTGGTTATGGTTATAGGAAGATTAAATGTTTCGAAATAAGCCCTTACGGCATGATCGGCGCCCGCTTTAGACGCATTATACGGGGTTCTGGGTCGATAGGGAGAAGTTTCGGAGAACATTTCATCAGAATCCAGATCCAGGTCTCCGTAGACTTCACATGTTGAAACGTGGTGAAATCTATCCACTCCGACTCGTCGAGCGGCCTCACATAGAGATTGAGTTCCCAACACATTTGTCCTGAAAAATCTTGCCGGATCCAAAATTGCCAGTGAATTATGCGATTCTGCGGCAAAGTTAACAATTACGTCAATGGAATTTTGGCTTATTATCTCTTCGCATTTGTCAAGATCGATAATATCGGCCTGTTGAAACTTAATCTTATCCGAAACATCATCCAAATTTGGCAAGTTTCCTGCATAAGTAAGAGCATCTAAAACAACCACTTTGTCATTGGGATAATTTTCCACCCAATAGCGAGCAAAATTCGAACCGATAAAGCCGGCTCCTCCGGTAATAAGTAAATTCATAATGTATTAAATAATAGTGTAATTTTGTGGTCAATTTGTGCAAGATCGGCAAGAAAACTCAGTAAAATGATGGCTCTCATAAATAATGCACGAATTATTTAATTAAGTTTCAGCCTAAACTACCGTGGTTGTCGCAAGTGAACAACGTCACCTGCGGAAATACATATATCTCCCGATTCTGCCCTTACTATAAGCTCCCCAGCCGTCGATATTTTTTGAGCAACTCCGGAAACAACTTTACCATCGTCAGTATAAATATTCACATAGCTATTTAAAGTAGCCGACATGCCACTGTATATTTCCAAGAAACCTCTTGTACCTTCAAGGTCGATCAATTTAAGATAGGAGTTAAAAGTCTCTAAAATCGAATGGGCAAACAGTGGGACATCCACGAAATCTAAGTTCTTATCATATGCCAATCCAGTTTGTAACGAGTTGGCATGTAAGAACTCTCGGTCTAGTATCTCTTCAACGGAAACCGGATTAAGAAATCGCAAATTATAATCTACGGCATCAGTTGCGATATCGTCGTCCCTAAGTGTATTCCCAATTTTTACGCCATCAATTTGTCCTGTAGCTTCGGGCAAGTCAAATTCCATTCTAAGAATATTTAATCCCACGCCGACTACTACATAGTCAATTTCTTGAT
Source organism: Acidimicrobiales bacterium (assembly GCA_027451605.1). Taxonomy (GTDB): domain Bacteria; phylum Actinomycetota; class Acidimicrobiia; order Acidimicrobiales; family JABEUL01; genus JAJZNL01. Next base: position 5,812 of record DAIDJA010000057.1, on the reverse strand, counting down.
TTGGATTCAATGACGATTCGGATAATATTCCACATAGCTTTTTATATAAAACAGATCCCGTTTCACGGGATGAAGACTCTCGAGGGCGGTTTTCAACAATTGCAGGATAAACGACATCGTTGGGCCACTTGATACGTACATTTGCGCCAAATTCGCTATAGATGATATCGCAAATTGCCACCGACATGGCATAGTTAATCCATCTTAAGGTTTCCCATTTTACGCCTTTAATAAGAGTGCTCATGATTAGCGAACTATCCGGTTGAGAAAGCCAACTTCTGGTTCGTCGACCTCGGCCTGAAGTCTGATTCCGAGCAATAACTGTAACTCCATCCGGTAGCTCAGTCGCCACGGAATTGAGGAATTCATTTGTGGAACCAATATTATTGACAATGACAAAAGTATCAAATCTATGGCTGTTTAGCTCATATATTTTAACTATTTCATCTTTTATCGATTTAAAAACTCCTCCATGAATAGTACCGAACTCAGCTTCCGAACATTTACAGGCAATTGCCAATGCCGGATTATCAATTTTTGACGGAACAAATAACGTTTTCACTCTTTTAAATTAAGTTAATTGAACACATTCTGAATTTCTAAGATCGTAAAATTCTAAAATCGAAAGTTAAAAATTGAAAGTTAAAAATTGAAAGTTAAACTGCCGGCTGAAATAAAGTTCATAAAAAATAGTTTGGATCAACTAGCGACCTAATCGACCCGTTTTTTATACTTTGTATTTACAGACGCTAATTTAACCAATTAACCTAAATTACTTAAGTGCTTGCAAAATACCTTCAGAATGCCAGTATTCAGTCTATCCAACGATAATATAAGATAGAATTGTAGCATTTAGGTCACTTAATAAATTTACATTTAATTTGTAATTTTTCAATTACCACATACTATAACATTGATTTAACTCAATAGAAAGGGTCCTTAGACGTGTTTAAAAAAGTGCTAATCGCCAACCGAGGTGAAATAGCTGTAAGGGTAATTCGCTCTTGCAAAGAAATGGGTATAAAAACAGTTGCGATATACTCCGAACTGGATTCAAATGCACTTCACGTCAGGCTTGCGGACGAGGCATACGCGCTGGGAGGTAAAACTGCCGCTGAGAGCTACCTTAATACCGAAGCCATACTTGATATTATTAAAAAATCTAAAGCCGAGGCGGTTCATCCGGGTTACGGCTTTTTTTCCGAAAACACTGACTTTGCAAGAGCTATTACTGATTTGGGAGTCGTTTTCATAGGTCCGCCGCCTGAGGCAATCGAAACGATGGGAGACAAAATAAGCTCAAGGATCGCAGCCGAAAAGGCAGGTGTAGCCGGTGTTCCCGGAAGGTCCGAGCCGGTTAACGACCCAAGTGAGATTGAAGCATTCGGTAAAGAGTTCGGATATCCGGTTGCCATAAAGGCCGCCTACGGAGGCGGGGGTCGCGGTATGAAAGTTGTCAACTCCAAAAAAGAAGCTAAAGAGGCAATGGAATCCGCGAAACGGGAAGCTCTTGGGGCTTTTGGCAGAGACGAGATTTACTTGGAAAAGTATTTAGACTGGCCGAGACATGTCGAAATGCAGATATTCGCCGATACCTTTGGTAATACCGTATGGCTGGGCGAAAGGGACTGTTCAGTCCAGAGACGCCATCAAAAGCTGGTTGAAGAAAGCCCGGCACCTAATTTTCCCGATGAGATTAGAAAGAAGATGGGAGAAGCCGCAGTTGCAGTGGCTAAAGCCTGTGGATACGTAAACGCGGGAACAGTCGAGTTCCTCTATCAAGAGGGAGATTTTTATTTCCTCGAGATGAATACACGGCTACAGGTCGAGCACCCGGTGACTGAAGCTGTTGTCGGTATGGATTTGGTTAAGTTACAGCTAAGAATCGCAAACGGAGAACCACTCGGATTTGGCCAAGACGACATAGAGAGAAAAGGGCATGCCTTTGAATGCAGAATTAATGCCGAAGACGCCACGTCCGGAAGATTTCTGCCGGCACCCGGACCGATTAACAAATTAATACCTCCGGGTGGCTATGGGGTGAGGTTAGACGCCGGCTATGAGTCAAACGACAACGTTTCTCAATTCTACGACAATTTAATTGCCAAACTGATAACTTGGGGTAGTGACAGGGAAGAGGCCAGATTAAGGATGCTTCGGGCATTAAATGAAATTGTCGTCGAAGGAACTCCAACTGTTATAAATGCCCAAAAACTAATTTTAAGCGAACCGGATTTTATTAAGGCGACTCATTCGACGAGATGGCTCGAGTCCAAGGTAGATTTTACAAACTTGGAGCCAACTGTCCCCGTTGTCGGCGACGAACAAGAATCTTCGACCCAAACTACTGTTTTAAGTGAAGTCAACGGAAAGCGTTACGAAGTAAAACTATTTTTACCCGAAGGCTTAAATTTAAATTCCGGATCGGGTCAGTCAAAGACTAAGTCAAAACCGCGAGCCCAGCAATCCTCCATTAAAACAACAGCTACGGGTCACATTGCCGTACCGATGCAAGGAACGGTCGTTAAGGTTCATGTCAACGTTGGAGACACCGTTAAATCCGGAGAAACAGTCATAACGTTAGAGGCCATGAAAATGGAAAATGCCATCGCTTCAGACACCGACGGAGTTGTAAAAGAGGTCAAAGTTAAAGCAGGAGATGCACTGTCTCCGGGAGACGTTGTCGCCATAATCGAGTAGATCAATGGAAACCCTTGAGGAATATTTTCAAAAGGCCAAAAGCGATTACGCCAAAATCGCAGATGATCTGATCGAACTGTCAAACCTAATACATGCAAGCCCCGAATTGGCCTTTAACGAATATAAGGCGGTCAGAAATTGCTTAAAGACATTTCAAAAGTATGGTCTTAACGGCGACTGTGATGCATACGACCTACCCACAGCCATTGAGCTTAAAATTGGATCAGGTAGTAAAAACATAGCCATTTGCGCCGAATATGATGCCTTGCCTGAAGTGGGACACGCTTGCGGACATAATATAATAGCGGCAGCTGCCGTAGGCGCGACACTGTTGCTGAAGGATCTGGTTGAAGATCTGGATTTAACGGTTACATTTTTGGGGACACCCGCAGAAGAAGGGGGCGGCGGCAAAATAATTATGCTCGAACGCGGGGCTTTCGATTCAGTGGATTTTGCAATGATGATCCATCCGGCACCGATTGATTCATGGGAGATGAAATGCAGAGCCGTAGAACAGTTCGAAATAAGCTTTCGAGGGAAGGCGTCGCATGCATCTGCGGCCCCATTTTTGGGTAAAAATGCGCTGGATGGATTGACCCTTGCCCAGGTTGCCATCGGACTTGCGCGTCAACAACTAAATTCCGACGATCAGGTACACGGTATTATAACCCACGGAGGCGACGCCGCAAATATTATCCCGGACTTTACGAGCTCAACCTTTTATTTAAGGTCTGCAACTTTGGAAAATTTGCAAAAGTTAAAACCAAAGATATTCGACTGTTTTACCGGTGCTGCGATTGCCACCCAAACCGCAGTTGAGATTACCAAAACGTGTCCGGCCTATAGTGAATTTAAGACTGACGAAAACTTAATTTCACACTTTAAAACCGCCGCCGAATTCGTTAAACTAAATCGGGAAAATTTCAACGATACGGGGCTATCTGCCTCAACGGATATGGCCAACGTTTCACTTAAGATTCCCTCAATTCACCCTCTAATTGGAATCAACTCCCACGGCTCAGTAAATCATCAGAAGGAGTTTACGGCAGCCTGCGTGGGACAAAGTGCCAATGAGGCAATAGAAAAGGGTGCGATTTCGATGGCATTAACCGCAATTTCTATCGCGCTCGGGGCGAAGCCGACTTAATCAAAAAAGTACCGAGCTAATTTCCGGGGACAAATTCGCCAAAAACCGATCGCAACACATCTGATACTTCCCCGAGTGTTGCCTTATTTCTAAGGGCTTCTTTCATAGGCACCAAAAGGTTTTGAGTCCCTTGAGCTGCGGACTTAACATCTTCAAGCAAAGCCTTTACTTTTTCGTTATCGCGATTCGCTTTTAATGTTTTGGTTCTTTTTACCTGATTTTCCTGCAACTTCGGATCGATTGGAAATACCTCGGGACTTTCCGTCGTCGTATCGGTGAATTTATTTACGGACACAACAATTTTTTCTCCATTGTCTATAGCCTTTGCGTAGCTATATGCGGCTTTCTCAATCTCTTCTTGCATGTAACCGGATTCTATCGCGCTGACCGATCCTCCCATTGCATCAATCTTGTTCAAATATTCGTAAGCCAATGCTTCCATTTCATTCGTCAAAGTTTCCACATAGTACGAACCGGCAAGCGGATCAACGGTATCGGTTGCACCGGATTCGTATGCAATTATCTGTTGTGTTCTAAGAGCAATTTTTGCGGCTCTTTCGGTGGGAAGGCCCAAAGCCTCATCAAATCCGTTCGTATGAAGACTCTGGGTGCCCCCTAAAACGGCAGCCAAGGATTGAACGGCAACTCTAACTATATTGTTTTCAGGCTGTTGGGCTGTAAGTGTAGATCCGCCGGTTTGGGTATGAAATCGCATCTTCAATGATTTGGAATCTTTGGCATGGAATCTGTTCTTCATGATATTGGCCCACATTCGACGCGCAGCCCGAAATTTTGCAACTTCTTCAAACAAGTTATTATGCGAATTCCAAAAAAAACTGAGGCGCGGTGCAAAATCATCCACATCCAAACCTGCGCTCAAGGCAGCTTCAACGTAACTAATTCCATTGGCGATGGTAAATGCAATCTCTTGAACCGCAGTCGAGCCTGCTTCTCTTATATGATATCCGGATATCGATATGGTATTCCAGTTGGGTATATTTGCTTTACAGTATTGGAATATGTCGGTAATTAACCTCATAGACGGACGCGGTGGATAGATATATGTACCTCTTGCGGCATATTCTTTGAGGATATCGTTTTGAATAGTTCCGTTTATTTTATTTCCGGATACTCCGTTTTGTTCGGCAACCAACTCATAAAAAAGCAACAAAATAGCTGCGGTGGCGTTTATGGTCATAGAAGTGGAAACCTTATCAAGAGGTAACCCGGCCATTAAAAGCTTCATATCTTCGATCGAGTCAATCGCCACTCCAACCTTGCCGACCTCACCGTCGCTTCTCGGATGGTCGGAGTCATAACCCATCTGCGTAGGAAGATCAAATGCGCACGACAGTCCGGTTTGGCCGGCATTTAAAAGAAAATGAAATCTTTCGTTAGTGGCTTCGGCAGTTCCGAATCCGGCATACTGCCTCATGGTCCAATATCTGCCTCGATACATGTCCTTTTGAACACCTCGGGTATACGGAAAGCTTCCGGGTATGCCCAATATAACTTCCGGATCGAAATCCTTTAGATCGGATTCAGTGTACAGTGATCTGATTTCAATCCCTGCATCGGTGTATATGTGTTTGTCTTCTTGCATTTAAAACCTTTTAAAACGATAGATTTGGGTGCATAGAACTCATGGAGTTCAAATTTCTTAAAATCAATTTTATTTGATCATCGACAACCTTATTGCAACGCACCGGTTATCACAAGTTGAAATATGAGAATAATCTCTATGTAGGACTTAGGCAGCGCCAGGTCGTCAGCAGCGTGCCGGCGCCATCGCCTTCGATCGCGCCGCCCTCCAAGGCGAATTCATGGCGCTGGTGCACGCCTGTCGCAAAGACACCTTGCTCGAGTAATCCCTGGATCAGGGCATCGTCGGATTGGGCCGCGAACTTGCCGCCCCAGCCGGTGAAGCGGAAGTCGGCATAGGCGAACCCGGTGCGGCCTTCGAGG
>DAIDJA010000056.1 GCA_027451605.1 Acidimicrobiales bacterium | reverse complement strand
ATGGTTTAATTAAATAGGCCATGGCGCCTGCGTCACGTGCTCGCTCGATTAAGTCTCTCTGTGAAAACGCCGTTAAAAATAAAATTGCAGGTTTTGACTTTAAATTACTTATTTCTTCGGCGGCCTTTATTCCGTCCATTCCTGGCATTTTAATATCCAGAATAACTAAATCGGGACTATGATCTTTTACCAATTCGATAGCTTCATCTCCCCGTGATGCTTCTCCGACAACCTTCAGACCCCTCTCCGTCAGGATTTCCTTAAGGTCGAGGCGTACTATTGATTCATCTTCTGCAATCACAACTGTAATATCACGCATTAAATTACTTTCACCAGTCATTGAAATATCTATTTTACTATCGTTTATAGCCCGTTTAACCAATTATTAATTCTCTATAACGTTTTTCCAACTCATCTATTTGCGCTTCCAAGGCTGTTTTGTCTCTTACGTAAGCTTCCATGTGTCGCTGGTGATCATGCCATATTCTTTCAGCCATGGGAGTTTCCGAAACCAAAGAATCGATTCTGGACCTATCGAGCTCTTCTTCAAGAGCCATAATTTGATCTTTAGTTATGCGCAACTCTTCGCGCTTCTGTTCCAAAGTGTGCCGAAGTGAGATTAGTTTTTTTTCATTAGAAAAGAGTTTCACGCAATAATTTTACCTGGAAGTCATCGACAAGACTAGTGAAACCGTAACAATTATCTTTTCATTAAATAATTAAACTCATAACTTACCCGCTCTTTATCATTATCTAAATTAAACTTTCTACCCAATCCGGTGGTTTCTGGTATGATTTTAAATCCCTTACCGCCCCCATTGACAACTTCCAATCCAATCTCAGAGGATAAATTCAAATCGGGACCGCGATTTTTCAGGGAAATATCGGCAATCATATTAAATTGAGGAAGTGAGGCCAATAGACAATCAACCCACTTAGCAAGATCTGAAGAGAAGTTTCCCCCAATGTATCCAAAAATACCCGATTCTTCCATAACCTCATGAAACCTTAAAACTTCAATTATTCCACCCATCCTGCCTACCTTGACACACGGAATATCACAGGCCCCGGTTTCAATTAAACTCTTACCCGCCTTAACTGAAATTATTGGTTCGTCTAAACAAATCGGCGGTGCGACAAGTCCGCCAAGACGGGTATTGGATAATATCTCATCACGATCAAACGGCTGCTCAATCATCGTTAAGTTACAATCTTCAATTTCCTTAAAATAATCGAGGGCTGCCTTGAACGATTCAAAAGACTCATTGGCATCTACAAACATCTCAAGATCATTGAATTCATTCCGAATATCCCTCAAGTATTTGGGGCTAACGGAAGGATTAACCTTGACTTTTATCCTCGAATAACCTAAGTTAACGAGTGTTTTAACCTCGTCGAGAGTCTCAGCTATTGCGTTCGTACCGTCTACCACTCCTCCGAATTTAACAATATCGGTAGTAGAATCCAATAGTGACCTTAAGGAAATATTTTGACGTTTAAGCGTTAAGTCAATAACTGCCATTTCGACGGCTGATTTTGCCATGTTATGCCCTCGAATTTTTGCTAGAAAATTGTTTAACTCTCCAATCTGAAATCTCGTACCAAATCTTGATCGGAGTAGGTCCAAAATAAAATACTGTAATACAAAAATTGCCTCATCGCAGTATTCCGACGTATAATAAGGAGATTCCAGCGCGGAACACTCCCCGTATCCCACCAGTCCTCCTCCGTGGACTTCTACAAATAGGATTGGTCGGTTATAATAAACGACGTCTCTATTCTTTACTGTAATTTGGCGGTTTAGCACAGATTCATATTTCTTAAGCCAAATGTAATCAATTTCCACGGGTGTGGAATTATTTATAAAATCAAAAAATTTCTTGTTTCCCAAGTGACCGACTCACTTCCATTCAAACCAATAAAGTTACCATCATTCCCGAACAAAATATCAAAATAAATACAAGAGCGAGTAGATCTCGCTTTTCAGGTAGTTTTTTCACTCCTACAACTTCAGAATAACCACCCCTTGCCTGCATTGCCTCACTCATTTCTGCCGCTCTGCGCACAGCAGACGAAATCGCTGCAGATAATAAATTTGCTCCTTCTTTAAAAATTTCACGCATCGTTGTAGCAGTTTCAAATGCAGGCTTGTGCATTCTGCGTTGCTTTTCAGCCGCTGATAATAATCGTAATTCTTCCAATATTAATGGAATACCCCTTAGGGACAATGAGAATACATTTATATATTCGGTAACCGGCAGACCAAATTTCTTAAATGGCCTCCCCAATGTTGATATGGCATCTATTACCTCACCCAACTTCGTAGTCCAACTTAGAATTAGGAGGCTGAGCATAACCTCGAACGAAAAGAGTAAAAATTCGGCAAATGTAATCAACCCCCCAATCTTTATTTCTGAAGCCCCAATATGAATTATTGGCTTTGCCGATTGCGAGGTAAGTCCCGTTAAAATGCCTGAAAATATGATCAAATAAATTAGCCATTTGGGTATCTTGGGCACAGCTCCAAATGGAACCTTAGATATCAACCATACGGAAATTAATATGCATCCAAAGATGGCAATTGTCGCCCAACTTACGGCCAACGTAGCAGCTGTTGTTAATGTGATCAGACCTATTATCTTAGTTCCCGCCCAGAGCCTGTGAATCTTAGAATCTCTTTCGACATACCTGAAAATTACAACTTGTTTGGCCTGGGACTTCATATAAGACCCGCTTTACTTTGTGCCCACACTTCGCTTGAACCGTCATAAACTATCTGCCCGTCGCCCAGTTGGATAACTCTCTTACACACTGGCAAAATCTCGTCGTAATCGTGAGAAACCACAATCGTGGCGATCCCCATTTCTGAAAGTGATTCAATAATAGCCCGCACCTTAAACTTAGAGCTAAAATCCAGACCGGCCAAAGGTTCATCAAATATTATAAGTTTCGGCATCAGTGCCAGGACCGATGCGATAGCAACCCTTTTAATTTCCCCGCCCGACAATTCATAAATTGACCTGTTCAACATTTTGGAATCACTAAAGCCAACGGCTGCAAGACATGCACCGACAAGGTCGTCTGCTGACATATTGTCGAGAATTATTATCGGTTTAACGCTGCCTTTTACATCTCTTTCTGTCAACTGGAATACCGAATGTTGAAATACTATTGCAGACGTTACATTGTCAGAGTTGACTACATTGTTACGGCTATTCTTCTTATTTTCGATCTTTCTCTTAAAATCGAGCTTTGCAACCCCAATTTTAGAAAAATCTTCGGTGTCGGAATTTAATTTTGTGGTTTTACTGGCTTCAATCAAAATCCCATCCTTAGCCGCCCCGCCTTGGTTGGTCAAACCATAATTAGACCAAGTAATTTTGCCTTCGGTTGGAACTATTAGCCCGGATAGAATCCATGACAGGGTAGTTTTACCTGAACCATTTTCTCCAACCAACATGGTGGAATCGCCACGATAAATTTTAAGATTAATTTTATCCAATGCCCTATTCTCCCACGGAGTCTTTGAAAGATATACGTGTCCCAAATCTTCCAACTCCACGATTGGGCTATCCTCAGCCAACTTACTTACAAAGTTATAACTTTCATCGGCAACCTGACCGCTACGAACCTTTAACGAATCGGTCCCCGCAGATATTTTCAATAGGCTTTCATAATCGGGCTTGAATTTTCTCGTCGACATTTCATCTTGAGGATAGTCTCCTACGGTAGAACCCGAAAGTCCCAAAAATGACATATGAGGAAATGTCGATTCTAATTCGGCATTGTCGTCTTCAGCTTTGTAAAGCGGCAATATATTAGTATGAGATTCCAGAGACTCACGATATTTCTTAGCCTGACTGCCTTCAAACACTTCTGCAATCTTGCCATCTTCAATCAAAAATATTTCATCCATAAAGTCGAGCTCGTTTAGAAGATGAGAAATATGAACGACTGCCGTTCCCGAAGCGGAAATTTCCTGCAACAACTTTAAAATCTGTTGCCTACCTTTCGGATCCAATAAGGCGGTAGATTCATCCGAAACCAGTAACCTAGGTTTACGTGCAAGAGCCGAAGCCAGGGCCAGCCGCTGAAGTTCACCTCCGGAAAGCTGGGATGTCTCACGTTTTCTGAAACCGTCTAATCCAACTTGTTTCAATATCTCATCAATATCGGTATCTACGGCAACCTTTTCATCAAGTCCCCAAACTACGTCATCTTCTACCATTGAACCCAAAACTTGAGATTCCGGACGCTGAAAAATAACCGAAGTTCCATCCACCCTGCCCAAGCCTACAAGACCCTCTCTTGTTACATTGCCTTTGGTAGGACTCATACCGATTATGATCTTTCCTAAAGTTGATTTTCCGGAGCCATTCTGGCCGACTATACCGACAAACTGGCCGGGGCTGATCTCCAAATTAATATCTTTTACCGCTAAATCAGCGCTGCCAGCATAACCGAAGCTTACGTTAGTCAAGCTGATTGGCACCGGTGAAACAATGCCGGTACCCTTTTTAACATTTTGCCCAAGATCTAATGACTTTTCTTGATGCGTTTTAATTTGGTCCTCAAAATCAATATTAAATTCACCGTCTGTTTTGAAATCGACCGCCGGTTTCCTCAAATTTTTTAGAACTAACTTTAAAATCGGTCGACTGATAAAATCCATCGCAACGGCTACAATTATCATCGACAAGATTATCGATAGCGGAAAAAGATAATACCAGTGTGACGTAATCCACCTTATTAAATCTTCAAAATATATTGAAAATCTATATATCGTAGCTCCAAGGCTATGAATAAAGCCGATAAAGACATTAGACGAACCTTTTTTTGGCGCAGCAGGATGTTTTTTCAAATAGCTACCTACCGCCTTAAAGATATTTCCTATTCCTACCCAGACGACCTTAATCTGATTGATTGTAAGTTGACGAGCCTTAGAAAATATAAAGAGCAATAGATCTCCGATTATGGCTACCGGGATTGCCCCTTTAAATATAGTTATAAGAGTACTATAAACAAAGTTACGATTCTTAACGAATGCAGTTCCAATTGCAGCGCCTAAAACCCCGGCTAAAAAGATTTGCAGTGCCAATGTGGCACCGCCAATTAATATCGATATGCCAATGCCTGAAGACATCGCAAAATATGTAGCTCTTTTTCGGTGTCTTACCGTTATCAAGGCAAACGGAATTACAGAAAACCACTGAATCAAAGCCCCGATTGAGATGAACCAACCGATAAGTTGAAGACCCAAGGCCAGATCCCCCAAAAGTGCCGCTTCGGCGACCTCAATTATAGTTAGGGGCTGTACCTTTTTAGTACGATATTTGTTGAGATTTGGCGTTTGGGACAACTGTTTCTTTGCTATCTGGATATCGAAATTCTAAACTCTTAGCTTACTATTTAAAACATTTCAGGTATAGTTCGTCTGCAAATGTCCATAAGCTTACAAACGAAAATAGTCACATCAACCGACTACCCAAATAGCTCTTAAACTAACTTGGGTCGCAGTATTTTTTATATTTTTAACATCTTGACCGAGAGAAATAGCTCTCTTTCGCAGCCACAGCTTTTTGTTTAAGCAGCCGAACAATTTTAATATCAAATTTATACTCTATTAAAATTCGCTGCCTTAATTTTAATAGAGTATATGGCTAAGCAGATTATTAAGATCTAAGTCAATGATCAAACCGAAATTTAACGTTGTAATATACGTCAACAGCTTCCAATTGGTCAAATACAAAAGCTGATATGAATTAAACTTAGAATGAATAAAAGTTACAATTCAAAAAACTTAGTTCTGGGAAATATGCCCGGGTGGCGAAATTGGTATACGCGGCGGACTCAAAATCCGTTATCTTTGCAGATGTGCGGGTTCGAGTCCCGCCCCGGGCACCAACTCAAGACTTTTTTAAAAAATTACGGTGATTTTTTAAAAATCCGTAGCAGAAAACAGTTAAACTACCGTTACGTAGTTCCTAATATTCAAAAGGGGATTTTGTGGAGCCAACTTTCAATCTGCTCGACAGACGAATAGCACTCTTATTAATCAGCTCAAAAACTTACGGTAATCAATACAGTATCAGTATATTTAGAGATTCAAAGATTGGACAGATATGTTAGGATTTGTATTCCCCGGGCAGGGGTCTCAGAAATCAGGAATGGGAAAATCGTGGGTATCACATCCTGCGTTTGATCTTGTAGGGGAAGCGTCGGCAATTTTGGGTCAAGATATGGAATATCTTCTTTTGAAGGCCCCCATCGAAGAACTTACCAGCACTGAAAATGCGCAAATGGCCACATTTCTTCAATCATTGGTGGTCTTAGACGCAGTTGAAAGAATGGGTTTTGATCCCGTAGTAGTTGCCGGTCACAGCTTGGGTGAATATACGGCTTTGGTTGCAAGCGGTGCGATTTCATTTCAAGACGGTCTAAAACTCGTTCAGGTTAGAGGAACCGCGATGAAGAGAGCCACTAATAAAACAACAGGTACGATGGCAGCCGTTTTGGGTTCCGATCTTTCAACTGCTGAAATTGCATGCTCGCTTGCAGGAATAGATTGCGTAGTAGCAAACGATAATTCAAGCGGTCAGATAGTAATTTCAGGTCCGATTGAGGAACTTGATTCCGCAATTTTGCATCTTAAGAACCTTGGCGCCAAAAAAACCGTAAAACTTCAAGTCGGTGGTGCTTTCCACTCCCGATTAATGCTCAGCGCAAAAGATGCACTCGTTGAATCTTTAAAGTCCATCGAATTTAGACAAGCCGAAATACCGGTAATAACTAACGTCGATGCACTTCCCCACTCAAATGCACAAGATTTCTTCGTTCTTGAGTCCGCTCAATTGACGTCACGTGTTAGATGGAGACAGACTATGGCTAAACTAGCTGAAATGAACGTGGGATCGCTTGTTGAATTGGGTCCGGGTACAGTTTTGTCGGGACTGGCCAAAAGAGAGCCCTGTCTAAAAGAAGTAAATTCTATTTCGATAGAAACACCTGAAGATCTTGATAAGCTACTTCAATTGACTAACCCTGCGATCAAAAACTTAGATGATGATCCTAAACATCGAACTCTTGGGGAAGCTCTTCACACGAAAATGCGGGTTATTTTATCTCCGGCCTCAGGTATATTTTATGCAAGTGAATATTTTGAATTCGAAAATAAGAATCCAAATATTCCATTTGAAAAAATCCTTAAGAATTTAGTTATGCTTCAAGTAGGTGATCAGATAGGCAAAGTAGATGATCTGCCTATACTTTCTCCCTTCAAAGGAACCCTTAAAGGCCTATTGGCAATCCCTACCAGACGTGTCGAGCGAGGTGAACCGCTGTTTTGGATGGTAAGTTCGGACTGAGGCAATCCAAGGCTTAAGTTACATACCACAAACCTTAATCTTGAATAGTAAAAACATTAAATTATGTTACGAACAGTTAAATAAAATGATATCGTTAACAATTTGAAACTTTGACACAATTATTAAAAAGAATTTATTGGGTACGTGCGGCTTAAACGTCAATATTTAGAAAGAATTACAACATGAGTGGAACATCGATAGTAGGTTGGGGAATGAGTTTACCGGATAAGGTTGTTACCAACTTTGACCTCGAAAAAGTACTGGATACCAATAACGATTGGATAATAGAGCGGACCGGAATAAGACAGAGGCATTTGGGGGGATCAACGGAATCCCTTGCAACGACTGCGGTATCCGAAGCGCTAAAGGTTGCAGACCTAGACTTGGACTCCTATGGAGGTTTGATTTTGGCAACCACAACTCCGGACAAAACAACACCAGGAACATCTGCATTGATCCATAAGAATTTGGGTATATCGGGATTTGCCTTTGACATAAATGCGGCGTGTGCAGGTTTTATCTATTCATTCGTAGTTGGACACCAGCTTGTTAAGTCGATGAACAAACCAATTGTAATTGTCGGGTCGGATACGCTGTCTCGAATTACCGACATGACAGATCGGTCTACGGCCATCCTTTTGGCCGACGGCGCCGGCTCTTTGATTATTTCACCGTCGGACGCAGATGACTGTCTTTTGGGATTCGATCTCCAAGTAGACGGAAATTTAGAAGAAATCTTATACTGTGATTTAGGCGGTTACCTTAAAATGAACGGTAAGGAAGTTTTTAAAAGAGCTGTAAGGGCCGCCGAAAAAAGTACTACAAAAGTTATCGAAGAGTCCGGATATACGATGGCAGACATCAAATTACTTGTTCCCCACCAAGCCAATCAACGGATTATGGACACTTTGTGCGATCGACTTAAGATACCATACGAAAGATGTGCTTCTGTCATTGAAGAAACCGGAAACACTTCATCTGCGTCAATTCCTCTGGCCCTTGTTGATGCCATAAAGAAAAATCGCCTCAAAGCCGGCGATTTAGTCCTAATGACAGGGTTCGGGGCCGGAATGACATGGGGTAGTGCACTGCTGAAATGGGGATAATTTAAATTGGATACGAATAAAGCAACTGAAGACCGAAATATAATTTTGGTAACCGGAGGAAATAGAGGAATAGGATTGGAGGCGGTAAGGCTACTCTCATCAGACGTGAACAATGTAGTAATCTCAACGTTCAACTCCACGGAACCCACTGATATTATATTCGAACACCAAAACGTAAACGCCATAAAATGTGACGTCACCGATTCCAACCAACTTGACTCATTATTTACGCAGGCTAAGGAGCTCCATGGAAATCCTCTCACTGTGATTTGTTGCGCAGGCATTACAAAAGATCAGCTCATACTCAGGCATAAGGACGACGATTTTAAAAAGGTGATCGATTCAAACTTAAATTCGGCCTACATGACAGTCAGGCGGGCGATACCGGCAATGATAAAGGCACATTTCGGAAGAATAGTTTTTGTGTCATCCGTTGTTGGCTTTATGGGTTCTCCCGGGCAAGTTAGTTACAGTGCCTCCAAATCGGCAATGCTCGGCATGGCAAGATCTATTTCACGTGAAATTTCAATGCGTAATATTACGGCAAATGTAATTGCCCCCGGGGCGATTGATACCGACATGCTTCGATCCGCAGGTGAAAAGAGAGTTGAAGAGATGAAGTCGTTAATACCGTTAGGTAGAATAGGTAATCCCACTGAGGTCGCTGAAGTCATCTCGTTTATTGTCTCTCCAAAGGGATCTTACGTGAATGG
>DAIDJA010000055.1 GCA_027451605.1 Acidimicrobiales bacterium | reverse complement strand
ATAATATAAAGTGTACCGACAATGGCGTTAGAAATTCCGCCGCCGTTACCCGCCGTCGGAGTAAACAATACTGAAAAGCTCCAATTTGACAAAGCATCCTTAAAGACCCTGTATAAAAGCCAAAGAAGCGGTGCAATAATCAGTACAAAAAATAGTCCAAACAGTGCCCAGGCTGCAAAATTTTTAATTTTACGTCTAAGTAAAACTCCGGAAAACTTTTTCGTCAAAAGGCTTCCTGTTTTGTCAACACCGTCGGGTAACTTCAAAGAGTTTGCGATATCGATAGTCATATCTGACATATTGACTTATACCTTCCAATCATCCCGCAGGCAGTTGAAGTTTATTCGAACGTGAAATCATAAGTCTTGCAAAAATATTTACGATTAAGTTAATTACTAAAAGAACCAAACCGGCTTCGGCCAAAACACTTACGGTAAAACCCGTCGAGTCCTGCAATGCCGAATCCAGCTGAGTTGCTATTGTGGCCGCTATAGTCGTCATTGTAGAGTATATGCTGTTAGGCAAAGCTCCCAAAAACGAACCCGAAACCATGGCCACGGCCATTGTTTCGCCTAAGGCCCTTCCCAAACCAAGGACTGCCGATCCGATTAATCCGGATCTAATCCATTTCATATCAACTGCCCTCAAAATTTCATAGTCCGTCATGCCCAAAGCCCGCGCACCTTCTCGCAATCCTTCAGGAACCTGCTTCAAAAGTCCGGCAGTTGTGCTGGCCACAATCGGTACTATCATAATGGCAAGTACCACGCCTGATGCCAAAAGCCCTTCGCCCGCACCGACATTTCCCGTAAAAAATTTTAGCGGACCAATCTTCGGAACGTTATTTGCAATTATCGGGCTGATGTCATGGGCCAAAAATGGTCCCAATGTTAAAGCTCCCCATAGTCCGAATATTACACTCGGAATCCCGGCTAATATCTCCAACAAAAAATTGCCTACACCGGCAATTTTATC
Source organism: Acidimicrobiales bacterium (assembly GCA_027451605.1). Taxonomy (GTDB): domain Bacteria; phylum Actinomycetota; class Acidimicrobiia; order Acidimicrobiales; family JABEUL01; genus JAJZNL01. The sequence continues at coordinate 8,226 of DAIDJA010000055.1, read as the reverse complement.
CGGAAGCTTCTTGTAGATGAAAACTGCCGCTCCAACCGACACCGGAACTCCGATAATTACGGCAATAAATCCAGCCAGAAGAGTTCCCACAATCAAAAAAACACCGCCAAACTGCGCTCCCGGAGCATGGGCTATTCCGTGAGTAACAACTGTGTTCCCGTAAGAGTTTCCCGGTTTCCATGCATTATGAATGAAAAACCAAAATCCGTTGTACCTTATTGCCGGCAAAGCGGCAATAAGAATTACAATTGCCGTACCCAACAATGCAATTGGTGAGATCCACGCAGTGAATCTCACCAATGCATTCACAATCCTATTTAAAGGCTGTGACCTTGATCTTTTTAAAGTATCAATTATGATTAACTCCCGATTTTTGCAATCAACGCCTCGGAAAGCTTAACTACCGAACTAGGAAGCGGTTGGAATCCGACTTGGTTTAGGTATGTTGAGCTGTTTCCCGATGTCACTGCCCAGTTTAACAAAGTTTGAATTGCCTTAGCATCAGACGATGAAGATTGGCTCGTATTAACAATTGCATATTCGTAATTAATAATCGGGTATCCGTCTTTACCGGGTCCGTATACCAGAGAGATCGTTTCATTCGCCGGGGTTTTTGCTATGAACGAACTGGCTTCGGCTCCAATCGTAGTAGGATTAGGCAACTCAAAGTTTCCCGAAGCATTCTGAAGCTGAGCTTCTCCCAAGCCTGCGGCCTGAATCTGAGCATTAAAGCTGATGCCAATATAGGCAATACAACCGGGTGTAGCTTTACAGGTAGAAACCATTCCACCGTTACCCTCAGCTCCCAAAGCACCGGAGACTGTAGGCCAGCTAATCGAAGTTCCGAATCCGATTGACTGTCCCCAACCGTTAGGATCTGATTTGGACAGGTAAGTCGAAAAGATGAAGGTATCTCCGGAGCCGTCAGTCCTGTGAACCGGAACAATGGCCATATTGGGAAGACTAATACCTGGGTTCAAAGACGTAATCTGGGAATCATTCCACTTTGTAATCTTGCCCTGGTAAATTGCCGACAGAACCTTACCCGATAGTTTAAGGTGACCCGATACGCCGGGAAGGTTATAGTTTATTTCCTGTGCCGAGATAGCCAGTGCTATGTTTTCAAGCGTAGGATACTGTGTATTATTTGCACTTGATAGATAAGCATCTGAAGCCCCAATATTTACAACTCCGCTGGCAGCTTCCGAAATACCGGTACCTGAGCCGGTTCCGCCCGTAGTTACGGCTATATTGGAAAATTGGTTTTTAAATCCCTGCTGTATCCAAATATTAAACAGCGGGTACAAAAGCGTAGACCCGGTCTCAGTTAAGCTCACCTGAGAACTTGGATTCTTCATATAGACCGATCCGGAGTTTCCGGAAGATCCTGTGCTTTTTGATCCGGACGTAGTGCTCGAAGCTGTGTTGTTTGAGCTGTTTGACGAACACGCAGCCAGAACAACGGCAAAAAGCATCAGCACAAATATCGCTGACTTTGATTTTAATAGTTTCATTATTTCTTTTTTCTCCTTAAATATTGTTTTATGACTAATTAACTATATGATTAATAAACTTTAAAATTGGACTCTACGAGTCACAACTGATCAAAATACTTGTTAGACCATAGGCCTCCCGATTTTATAAAATATTACAAAACCAAATTCAGCTAAATTCAACTCAGCCGGATCTTCAACGGTTAAATTATTTCTCATCGCAGTTATTGGAAAAGCAATTCATCTTCTAATTGTTCCACCCTTAAGCCTTACCGCATTTAAAAACACCGAAACCAGAGATAAAATAATTGAAAAAACCCACTTAACCAATGCGAGGTTACTTTTTAAAATCTCTATGGCAAGAAAGGCCACAGATTGTGATTCTTGTTGCTTGGGCAGGTTGTCGATCCGTTCAATACAAATTGATTCCGCAAGACCCATGTCTGTTTGATTTATCATCTGAAATAAAGTTAACAATCCAAAGTTAAATTTATATAAAGAAAAAGTAATAACTGAGTAATTTTTTATTATTTTTGAATTGGATAATAATCCCAAATTCCGCCAATCTGCTGAATTGTCGTAACGTTAAAATCCGTAAAATACCCGGGAATTAGGATATTTTTGCTTTTCTGGGGCTAAATTCTTATTTACCCGACGATGGAATTGGCTTAGGCGACGCCTAGGATAATATCTATTAACCATTACATCGGGGCTTCAAAAAGTTAAATTTGGGTTAAATTTTAAGTAAACCGAATACAGATAATCAGCCGAGATTCCTCTAAATTCAAAGCAGTGCAGTAATTTCGATATAGTTAACGATTAATTAAACTTCTTGGAAGCTTTCAGTCCTTAGGTCTTTTTAAAGTTGTCACTTAGGAACGTCTGCCAGGTTTAATTAAACCTGAGTTAATTAAACCTGGGTTAATTAAAATGGTCGGTGGAACTCTCATCTTGTAGTCAATTAAACATCTAAAACTCAGTGCCGATATTTTGACAGGATCGCAACTGCTTCATTAAATTTATCCAGAAAAGTTCTGACTTCCTCATCGGTTGTCTTCCAGCCCACTGACACTCTGATTGGCGATACTTCCGGTTTTCCGATAGCCTCCAATATATAAGAAGGCTCATCGATCTCATTAGAACATGCTGAACCAGAATGAATGTATACCCCCATCTGATCAAGTTGGAGAGTCAAAGCTCCGGCCTGAATACCGTTTACGGAAAAAGATATCAGATTGGACAGTCTTTCAAAAGCAGAGCCATAAAATTCGACATCCGGATTGGAAGCGAGTGACTCTGTAAGGTTTAGTGTATGTTTAAATTTGCGATCAACTTCTGATCCGAGGGAATCATTATCTGACAGTTCGGTTATAGCGGCTCCGAATCCAGCAATAGCATACATATTTTCGATACCGGCACGGCGTCTCAATTCTTGGCTTGAACCGTTTATCAAAGAAATTATTACATGATTCTTTTTAATAATCAATGCCCCGGAACCAACCGGAGCCCCAAATTTAGGGCCGCTTAAAGACAAATATGTGTAGTCAATCTGAGATAGATCAATAACGTCATTCGACAGAGAATTGGCCAGATCTATAAGAAGAGGTATTCGATATTCGGAACACAGCTCTGAAACTCGTGCAATCGGTTGCTTAGTTCCGATTTCATGATTTGCGTACTGTATAGCTACTAATGCTACGGGATTCCGTCCAGACGTGTTTTTCGAATAAATTTCTTTAAGTAAATCTGAAAGTTGATCTAAATCTATCGTACCCAAAGAATCGACATTTAGTTCAATAACCCTGTGACTGAATATCTTTGAGAAATTGACGGCAGATTTTTTTACTGCGGAATGTTCGGTTTTAGAGATAATAATATTACCGTTATTCTGACATTTAATTGCGGCGTCATAAACAGCCTGACTGATGGCTTCGCTTGCAGAGGAGGTAAAGATTACCTGGCGACCGGCTACGTCAAAGAATTCACCAACTCTTGCCCTACTAAATTCAATTAGATCTCTTGTGGCTACTGCGGATAAATATAAACGATTAGGATCTGCTAAAATATCTGTCCCGACCAGCTGATTCAGTACCTTAGATGCGGAATTCCTCAAATTTGTACCCGAAGCATGATCCAAATATACGCCTGCCGAGTTAGCCAAAGTTATGTTTTCTAAAAGTTCATCATACATGAAAAATTATTTTAAGAAATGATCAAAAATATCTCTGCTAATCTACTAAATAGTACTTATGAAAATTTTGTTTTCATAGATATCTTATAAAAGCACGGCTTGAAAGAGGGCAAAACTTTTTTTAAGGGCTCAAGGATTTTAAGAACCTGGAATTTTAAGAACCTGGAATTTTAAGAACTCTCAATAACTAATATCAGCAACTGAGTACAAATTATAAAATAACACTTAACCCAACTTCAATCTTAGAATAAATTTACGGACTAAAACATGGAATCAAATGAAACTAATTACGGTGAAGATGCAAATAATAGTCAATCAGAGTCTGATATCAAGGATCCCGCCAAACTTGCCGAAAGTCTGATTAAAGAAGCGATAACAAAATGTATAGATCCGGTTACGAATTGCGACTTAGTGTCTCTCGGAATGGTAGATACGGTAGACGTACATATGGGAGTCGCCGAGGTGGAGATTTTAGTTCCCTGCCAAGTTGAAGCATATTCAAACACAAAAGAGCTTGAACAAATTATCACAACCTCATTAATCGACACCGGAATGGTCGGTCAGGTAAAATTTAAATATTCGCCGATGACCGAAGCCGAAAAAGACGATTTTATACTTCAACTTGAAACTGCCTATAGGGGCAAGAATCAACTTAAAGATTCAACACGCATCATTGCCATATCATCGGGAAAAGGCGGGGTCGGTAAATCATCGGTATCCACAAATATTGCAATCGCCTTAAGTCTTATGGGTTACAGAGTGGGTCTTTTGGATGCAGACGTTTACGGATTTTCAATTCCGAATATGTTGGGTCCGGGTGCCGAGCCAATAGTCGTAGGTAACTCGGTGATACCGGCCAGAGCCCACAAAATTAATTTTGTCTCAGCCGGACTTTTTGCCGACGACGATCAACCCATTATATGGAGAGGTCCGATGCTTCATAAAGCTCTTGAGCAGTTTTTGGCCAACGTGATGTGGTGCGAACCGGACTTTTTAGTGGTGGATATGCCTCCGGGAACCGGCGACGTCGCACTTTCAATAGCAAGTTTAATACCCGATGCAGAATTTTATGTTGTTACCACTCCTCAAAAATCGGCCGAATCTGTCGCACAAAGGTCAGCAATTGCCGCCAGACAGCTTAAGCTCCCGCTTCGCGGCGTAATAGAAAATATGTCATTTTTCGAAGGCGACGACGGGAAAAAGTATGAACTGTTCGGTGCGGGAGGGGGTCGGCAGTTAGCAGATCATTTGGGAGTAAAACTCCTGGGTCAAATTCCTTTGATCCCTGACCTAAGGACCGGATCAGATATCGGTACACCTATTACAATCAGCAATCCGTCATCGGCAGCATCCACAGAATTTGGAAAAATTGCGGATGCGATAGTACAGCTCGGTCCGGCTAAAAAGCGACTCCAGGCACTCAAAGTGCGTTAAAAATTTAAATAATCCGTTAACCGTCTCTTAAAATTCCCTTAATATTATGTCTATTAGGCTATATTTGGGCTAAAACCGATTTACTATATTTAATAAATATAAAAATTAAACAGCAGGCGAACCTAATTTAAAACTTCTCATTTATGTAAGATTCGAGGAATCAATATGACTTTAGAACCACCAAATGCATCGGGAAACGAACCTGGCGAAGAACGTCCGATTGAAAAGCCGCCATTTATTTCTGACAGCTTTTCTAAGGTGAATTTCAGCCAACCACAACCCGCAGTTGAATCAGATCAGATTAATACAGATACCCAGAATAATTCAGGAGTATCTCAAAATTCATCTGACTATCGACCGGATGACAGCAATGGGAATCAGGGTCAAAGCCAAGAAAGTAATCCCTACGGTCAACAGGGATTTCAGCCTCAAATCCCAAACCAATTTCAACAACAGATAAACCAACCGAGCCAGAACCAATTCGGTTATCAACCTAACTACAATCCGTATCAAGGATACCCTCAACAGGGATACGGGCAAAGCTTCTATTCTCAACAATTTTACAATCAGCCTAATTATTCACAAGGAATTTATGGCGGACCTCAATATCAGTCACCACAATCAAATCCTTATCAAAAACCCGGAGTTAAACACAAAATAATTACGGAGCTTCACCCCGTTAAACTATCGGGATGGTTAATCATTGGGTTAATTGCGGCACTGGTCGGCGCTATAATCGGAACCTCAGTTTCAAAAAGTCTGGTTATGTCCAATCAGCAGACAATAGTTAAAGAGCTCTTTCCAACCCAGGGAGCCATTACAAAACCCGGGTCTATTTCGGCGGTACTGGCCAAAGATTTACCTGCTGTAGTCTCAATCCAGGCAACCGGGTCAGGAGTATCTGACGCCGGTACCGGAATGATAATTACCCCGGGAGGCGAAGTACTTACAAACAACCACGTTGTAGCAGCAGCATCCATTGTAACCGTAACACTTTACGGACAGACCAAACAGCTTCCCGCCAAAGTACTCGGAACCATTCCTTCCAAAGATCTGGCTCTAGTTCAAATATTAAATCAAAAAAACCTACCCACAGTTACTTTCGGCAACTCTTCACTTCTACAGCAAGGCGACAGCGTAATTGCTATAGGAAATGCATTGGATTTAGAGGGCGGGCCGACGGTGACCAGCGGGATTGTTTCTGCGTTAAATCGAACCCTCTCGGCAACAAACGACGTAACGGGACAACCGGAGACTTTAACCGGAATGATACAGACAGATGCACCTATAAATCCGGGTAATTCCGGAGGACCGCTTGTGCTTGCCGACGGTGACGTGATCGGAATGAATACAGCAGTAGCAAGTTCGTCTGCTGGCAATGCCCCTGCCCAAAATGTTGGCTTTGCAATTACCATTAACTCAATCAAACCAGAAATTTCATATCTTGCCAAAGGCGGAAGTTCCGGTACTCCTTCAACATCGGTACCGAGTTCATCAAATTCGCCGTTTATGGGAGTATATGTGGAAACTTTCAGTCAGCAGTTGGCTCAGCAGTTGGGAGAAAATTTTGTTCCGGGAGTCTTGATTACGGGTGTAATACCGGGATATCCCGCCGCTACTTCAGGAATTCAAAGCTATGATGTAATTACCCAAATCAACGGATCAGCGGTTTCCACAACAGCTAATCTTCGATCCACCATCAACAAATATAAGCCCGGCGACACGGTTACCCTTAAAATTTACAGGTCCGGAAATTATCTGAATATTAAGTTGACCTTAGCTTCAACTCCGTAAAGAATATAATTTCATTTCACCTATATAATGCCGGAATCTCTATCTTAACCTCCCTATTTAAAATTAGAACTAGCATATATAGTAAATAATGTTCACAATCGGAGGAATTTATGACCATCTCATCCCAGGAAGAACCCAGAACGCCTATTGGCCATATTAAAATAACTTACCTTGGTCCGGTATCACCCCATTGGGAATTGACTTCTTCGATGGGTTCAAAAGAAATAATTGATGAATTCTCGCTTAAAATCATGGCAAGACTGAATTTTCTCCCCCCTCACGATCCTCAATTCAGAAGAAATCGTGAAAGAATTATGAGGGATGCGGAACGCGAAAGAATTGTTTTGGAATGGGACTTGGGATACGAAGAGTCCGAGGATCAATAGAGACTTGACGCAAATTGGCTAATTTTCCCTTTGGCGACGATTTTATGCCGCAGTTCCTGAATGACATTATGGGCATGATGTCGTCGTCCAATGATTCTTACCTGCAAATTGCCGAACAGCTTGCAAATAGCATAGTTTCCAAAGCTTCAGAAGAAGCAACTGCAAATCCCGGAGTTCGGATTGCGATGGAGCCGTTGGCGGAAATAGTTTTCATGCACATAAATACTCTTTTTGACGAGAAGGATTGGTCAAGTTTAATTTCGCCTAGAGCTTCATTTGATTTTGTAAGTCCTTTAATTTGGCTCGAGAGATCACTTAAAGAACTCAACTATATGTTCTCCGAAATCGCAGAATCTTTCTTAAGAAAAGATAGTTTTGACGCCGAAGACAAGACATCGGATTTATCCGAACAACTAAATCCCCAAGATCAATTCAAAAGCCTTTTGGCAAATGTGTTTCAGATGACGGCTCCCGCCAGCCTTGGAATGCAGATCGGATCGATTCTGGGACACTATGCACTCAATTCATTCGGTTCATATGATCTGTTAATTCCAAGAGATACCGATTCTATTATGATCGTGGCCAATAATATACAGAAGTTCTCCGAAGAATGGTCACTGGATATAAAAGATGCTGCAATGTGGACGTATACTAGACAGCTCGTGGCGCATACTATACTTGGGCAAACTTCGGTTCGATCTGCCCTGACGAATTTAATTTCCAGGCACGCCCTTGGCCTGAGAATGGGAACCGAAAAATTGAGTGAGCAGCTAAAAAATGTTGACTTTTCTGATTTAAGTACAATTGAAAATATGTTTTCCGGTCAAGAATCCGTATTTGAAATCGAACCGTCTCTTATTCACGAACAGACCACGCAAGAACTTGCAACCTTGATAGCCTTAATTGAGGCAATCATTCAATATATGTG
>DAIDJA010000054.1 GCA_027451605.1 Acidimicrobiales bacterium | reverse complement strand
AATTACATCAAGCGCCGCTGCTATGGGACAATATTGAGCATATGACTTCACAATTAAATTATAACCCCTTTCTAAGTTAAAATCTAGTGTAAATTTTAACATAACGGCAATTTTCTTGTAAAATCTAAGAATTTTCCAAGTTTACCGCCAAATTTTACGGATAGTTGCTACTGTATTTGTATCTAACCTTTCCAAATTTCAGTAACGAAGAACATTCCGGCTAACATTCCGAGAGCAGGTTTTCCGTCGACCGTGGTAGGGTTATTGTAGTTTTGGACATTTCCGTATGCGGCTAGATTCCATACAGCTCGTGAGGTATAAATATATTGAAGATCGACAGCAAACCTTTCTGAGACCTTTTGATAGTACTGTGCCGCTACTCCGCTATCCTTCTCTTCTCTTGCCGATTGAAGGTACTGATTGGTAAGCGGATCATTCATTCGTGCAAAATCCAGGGCAAAATTCTCTGACATTCCGTTGCCGTCCCAGAAAATGTAATTTAAGTCAGGATGTATTGATCCGAACTGTCTCCATAGGAATGCATCGTATTGACCGCTGAGAGCAGTGCCTATTAACTGAGCCGTTAGGTAACTCGTATTAATATTCACGTTAATACCGGCCTGTTCCCACATAGATGCCATCAGCTGCGCCCATTGATTGTCGATTGCATCATTGGTGGTGCCCAAGATAAAGCTCAACTGACTTGCTCCGGTTGATTTCTTGTAGTTTGCAACCGCTTGCTTTGCTTTGTCCAAACTATACTGCGGATAGGTTGTTTTTGTATAAAATGGCGTGCCAGGCGAAAAAATAGAGTCGGTCGGCAGTTCGATATTGCCTCCCACTGTTGATATATACCTGGAAGTATCCGTAGCATATGCCAGAGCCTGTCTGGCATAAATATTATTAAAAGGCGCCTTTGTCGGATAGCAATTCAGCATAGTCATAGTAATATCGGGTTCGCCAACAGGAAGATGGGCATCGCTAACGCGACTAATATTTTGCGATCCGATCAATTGTGCTATCGGTTGTCCGGTGCCGAAGTGAGCCAAGTCTATTGTTCCTGACTGAAGACTGGAGACACGAGTATTGGGATCAACTATTGGCTTTATAGTGATTGAATCAACATAGGGCAGGCCTTTACGCCAGTAATTTTTATTGGCCTTAGCCTTAAAGGATTCGTTAGGAATCCATGATTCGAAAACAAAAGGACCAGTGCCGGAAGGATGACTCGGACCATATCCGTCTTGTTTATTCAGCATTTTAGGCGAAGCCATATAAGCCATCTGACCTCCGATAAAACCTGTAAGCCAGTAATCGAAGGGGACCCAGGGTGACAACATGGAAAGTTGGACTGTCATTGAGTCAATCAAGGATACGCTTCCGAAAGCTGAAGCTATAAATCCGTAAGGTCCTGCCTTCATTGCGTCAAAATTCTGTTTCATGGCATTGGCGTCAAATGGGGTTCCGTCGTGAAAATTGATATTGCTTCTGGCTTTAATTGTCCATACGGTATAATCCTGATTTGGGGTTATGGATTCGGCCAGATATGGCACTACGTTTCCTTTGCTGTCGACTATTGCAAGCGGGTCAAAAACAGCACGAGCATATATCACTCCACCGTTGTCAAATCTTGACAGAGTCGGGTCAAAGCCGTCGGTTTCATCTTCGATTGCCACAATGAGGTTACCGCCTCGGACGGGAGTCTTCGTAGATACCGGTGAAGGAAGGTTAAAAGTCGAGTTAGAAGAACACGAGCTTAGAAATTCTCCACCGGCTGACAGTAATCCAATTCCCGCCAGTGCGGATACGGATTTCCCCAAAAAATTCCTTCGACTAATCGGATCTGACATCTTCAATACCTCTAATTTCTATATGAATTCCCACCTTAAATTGGGACAAGCTCTTTTTAAGCTGGAATAATTATACTAAAGACCCAGTCCAAAAAGGGGTTATTAATTAATCGTTATGAGTATCGACAAACTTAAGCACTCTTAGTGCTTAAGCCAGATTTATCTTCTGGCGGCACCGCCGAGTATCCTTAGTAATGCCAGGAAAGTCATAATCAATGAGACCATTACCAATAGCGCGGCATACCATTCGCCTTCGGCGGATATTCCTCTGTCCTCTGCCATATAAATTGTATTAAAATCAACGAACAGATTTAATATTGCTATACCCAGATAAATCACGCCAAAGATTATGAATGTTGCAAAATTCCCCTGCAGGGAACTAATTGGTAAGAACATAGAGGCAATCATTACCATAAGAAGACTAAAGGTGGAAATTATAGTTATCGATACAAATTTAGGAGTAACTTTTACCATTCCCGTTCTGTAGAGAGCTAATACGCTCACAAATATTCCGGCAGTTCCGACTATTGCAAGCGGGACAACGAAATTGCCGTTAGCCGAATAATAAAATGATATAGTTCCAAGGATTAGACCCTCTACGGCCGAATATATTGGAGCCATTACTTTTGCCGTCCGGGGTCGATAAATACCCACCATCCCTAAAATGAATCCCGCAAATATAAGCACAAACATGATCCCCGGGTTAATAGGGAAGATATAACTTAGTGCACCAAAAAATAAGGCGATAAGTGAGAGCTGGAGTACCTTATTGAAAACATCTACGGCTACAAACGGCTTAGCGTCACTTACTGTCGAATCCCATTGTCCGGTATTCGGCTGCATCTGATTCGGAATCCCTCCAAATGCTCCCCCATATTGCGAGTAACCTCCGGTTTGCATCTGCCCCGGTTGCATTCGATCCGTAGGATAGCCTGGCTGCATATTGGTTTGTTGTGTTTGGTATCCGTATTGGTTATATTGTTGGGGACCGTAGTTGTTGCCTTGATATCCCTGATATCCGACGTTCATCCCCTGTGGTCTGGCCTGCGGTAACGAAAATTCTTTAATGAGCCTGTTGTAACCTCGGCTCATCGTGTAAGACCCCAACTGCTTTTTCTTGCCGGAACGTTTTTGTGTATATGCCATCGTTACTTACTCCTCCTGCGGTTTCTATCTTGACTAAATTGTTAATATCCAGTTCAATAATCTAGTTCCTAATTGAAATTATACTATATTTCATTAATTTTCTATTCGCAAAAATTATAAAAATTATAAATTTACAGATAACTGCCACAGTAAAATAAATCATTACTCACCGTCATTGTTTGATATATTTGCGTCAAAAAAGAGATCTTTTCGGAGTCATTGAAAACAAGAAAGGCAATTTAGGGATTTAAAATAAGCGGGATTAATTACAGACAATCCTCAATGAATTCTTATCTAATAAATTTTGAAGATTCCGATTTCCGGTATATATTTAAATGGCAGCCCCAACGGAATTCGAATCCGTGTCTCCACCTTGAGAGGGTGGTGTCCTAGGCCACTAGACGATGGGGCCGAGTAAATTGTTACCTATCTAATTATAGAGTAGATTACTTCCTTGAAAGTATGTGGGTTGGGTAGATGTGGGGCACTTAGTTGCCATGCTCAAATGTCGTAATCTAAAAGCTATACGTATAATCGTAAAAATTATTTAATCTGAAATATCCGGAATCTTCAACGGAAAGTTAACAAATCTTACGGAAAATAAGTTGCAAAAGATGCCACATATAGGATTTATAGAAGGTGAAGTCAAATAATAACGTATTTGTTGTAATTTGTTGTAAAATATTTTGGCTCGGGGGGAAGGACTCGAACCCTCAAAGGCAGGACCAGAACCTGCAGTGTTACCGATTACACCACCCCCGAATATCTTATTCAGGAAACGTTTTTGCTACCCTTTCCAGTCTAGTCAATGTTTCGTCTTTACCCAAAATAATCAATGACTCAAAAAGGGGAGGACCTACGTTTGACCCCGTTATCGCAAGCCTAATCGGAGCTTGTGATTTGCTTAGTTTTTTCTCATATTTTAAGCCGATGGATTCGAGGCAACTATGAAGAGTATCCCTATCAAATTCTATTGCGACTATGGAATCCCTGAATTCAGATAAAATTGTTCGGTTGATTGGATCGTTATATGTTTTATCGTATAGATCGCTCGGAATGTTAAAATCGCCTGTAACAAAAAACCCGATCATATTTTCAATCTCTTGGAAGGTATTGATCCGCGGCTGGATTAAATCCAAAATGTCATTTAATTTTGAGTCGTTTCTTAGTGTGGCTAGGTTCAATACAGAATGGCGGTCAAGAAACTCTTGGGCTCTACTGTGGAATTCGTTAACATCCATATCTCGTATGTAAATATTGTTGAAGTGATTTAACTTTTGAATATCAAAAAATGCCGGCGCCAAATTTACTTCGTTTAAATCAAATTGGTCGATCAATTCGTCAATAGTTAAGATTTCTTGATTGTTTTTCGGACCCCATCCTAAAAGTGCCAGATAGTTAACCATTGCCTCCGGTAAAAATCCCATATCGAAGAATTCCTAAACCGATACTTTGTCACGCCGCTTTGAAAGTTTTTGCCTTTTTTCATTTACAAGAAGAGGCAAATGTGCAAAACTCGGAAGGGGTTTATTTGCCGATTCGCCGGTTGAAATAAAACTCGATGCAATAGCTTCCCATAGGAGGATGATTTTAAAGGTATTGTATAAATGCTCTTCGCCACGAATGACGTGGGTTACATCCATGTCCATATCATCAACAGTGTTAGCCAGCACAAACAGTGGAGACATATTGCTTTTTAGGAGGACAAAATCTTCTAATGTGGAGTTTTCAATTTGAACTTCACCGCGTACCAGATCATGAAATTTAGTTGTTGAACTAAGCGGGACTTTGAATCTTAATACGTAACCTGATTGATACTCCAAATTAAGATCACGACAGTGTCGGTCATAACCTACGTTAGTAGTTTCGGAATTTCTATTTTCAATATCTTCCTTGGAACACTTGCACCAATAGGCCAAGTGGAAATCGTATAGTTTTAATGCGATAGTTTTGTGAACATCCAGTCTGGTTGACTGGAATATGGGACCCTCATCCCAATTCAAACCCAGCTTTAAAAGTGAGTCCAATATACCTTGTGTCCACTCGTCTCGATTTCTCTCAGTATCGGTGTCTTCAATTCGAAGCAAAAAAACAGCGTTGTCATCAAATTTTTTTGCCTTTTGAACCGTTAGCCAATTAAATAGGGCTGTTCTGGCGCCTCCGACATGAAGATATCCCGTAGGCGAGGGGGCGAACCTGGCTTTCATTGAATTAATCTTCTATGGATATTGCCTGTTTAGGGCAAGATCTTACTGCCAGTTCAACTTTGGAACGCAACTCTTCCGGAGGATTTTCATCCAAAATATAAAGAAAATCGTCATCTCTTACTTCAAAAACCTCCGGCGCCGATTCCATGCACAGGCCGTTGGATTCACACAGATCAAAATCTACAACTATTTTCATTTTTTGTTTCCTTATATTTAACGACAAGACGGTCTATCAACATTTTTCTAATTCTACTTTAGTTTATGAAGACATTCATAATATACGCTAAGGGCAGGATGGCTTTTCAGATTTGGCTTGCAATAAAATTGAAATTAGCCTTTTTAGGTAAGTTATATCGGCCCTTTCTTTGGTAGATAAATCAATTGTATGAAAAGTTGCAAAATATGTTCAGCTGTGCTAAACTCATAAATAGAAAATTCACAGTAAGGCACAAACTTGTTTGTGCTTGAGTTCTACCCCCCGGTTTACCGGGGGTCGTTTTTTGCAGATAAAATCCGTGCACCGGAAATTGCTATCGGTCGGGGCCATTCCATTGATTCTTACTATGGTTAGTCGACCATAGAAAATTGTAAATCTCGAAAAATTTAAGTATCTACCGGTATATTGTTTTGCAGCGTTCGTTGATTTTAACCGGTGTTTTAATTTCCAATTGAAATTGAAACACCTATCGGTTAAAATTGGGTTCATGAATACTGAAAAACAAATTAACTGGCGGTTGGGGGTCGATGTAGGCAATAATTCGATAGGACTTGCCGCCGTAAAATATATTAACGGTAGTCCAAAGGAAATATTGGCCGCAGTTTCATTTATACATGATGGCGGAAAAGACCCGGACGGACAGGTATCTGATTCACGAAAGAAGGTTGCTGGCATTGCCAGAAGAACCAGACGTTTAAGAAGAAGAAAAAAGGCACGACTAACCGCAATTAAAACTTTATTAGAGTCAAATGGTATTTTCCCAAGATCGAATTACAGCCAAAGTACGTATCAGTGCTGGGAGGCGCGTAGACGACTAATAAGTAAATACGTGAAAGACGATGAACTTCGTTCGCAGTTACTGTGGGATGCCTTAACTCATATCGCAAAATATCGGGGGTGGAGAAACTCCTGGAAATCAACCGAAACGCTTGAACACGAGCAGTTCCCATCTTCAAATCTGAGTGACATGCAAGAAGAGGCCGTTAAAATTCTTGAGCTGGACTCAAAACCGAGAACAATTGGAGAACTTGGCGCATTAACCGGAAATAAATTAATGCGAAATCGTCAACCCTCAAAAAAACCTGAAAATAACGCGCCCAAAAACGGCCAACCAATATTCAGCAAACAGATCTTACAAGTAGATACTTATAACGAAGTCAAGCTCATATGTAATACTCAGCATGTGGATGACAAGTTAACAACCGAGATATTGCATACGATATTTGATCAAATTAAGCCTTACGTTCCAAAAAGTAATGTTGGCAAGTGTTCGATTAACCCGAACGAGTACAGAGCTTCAATTGCGACTTTAGAGTTTCAGGAAAATCGTATATTACAGAAATTGGGTGATATGCGAATTGAAGGAAGACCGTTAACTTGTGAAGAGTATCGTAATATTTATGACTATCTTTCAGGCCTTAAAACCGAAGAAATTACTTGGGCCGAAGTTGCAGATGATATTTTAAATGTGGAGGAGAGTCAACTAAATCTTAATAGTGAGAAGGTTAGTGCTATTTGCCCGCGGCTCGATTCTCTAAAGGTGATAGGAGAGCTTTTAAAAGGTAAAAAGCCTTCTAGATTTAAGGATTGGTGGAACAATGCTAATGAAATCTCCAGAGCTAATTTTATTTCCGTTGTTGCAGACCCCGTAGAAGAGATGGAACAAGATGATGAGGTGGACCAATTTTTAGATTCTTTAGGTGATGAGGAGCTAGAAGCAATCGGCAACCTGAATTTTAATAGCGGGAGGGCTGCATATTCGAGAAATACGTTGCGAAGTCTAAATGATTATATGAAAGAAAATTGTTGCGATTTAACCACAGCCCTTAAAGGAGTATTTAATATCGGTGACAACTGGATGCCACCGATGGATTCATTTGACATTCCGACCGGACAACCAGCCGTGGATAGAAATATTGAGATAATAAGAAAGTTCCTGTCATCGGCTTCATTAAAGTGGGGTAAACCGACTTCAATAGTGGTTGAGATCGCCCGAGATGCAGCCATGGGTCCTGAAAAGAAGAAAGCAGTAATATCTGCTCAAAGAAAGAGAGCAGATTTTAATGCAAGATTAAGAACGGAATTAAAGGCTCAGGGTATTGGACGTCCCGAAAAGGGTGATATTTGGAAATATCTCCTATATAACTGGTTCGATAGCACCTGTCTTTATTGCGGCGAGGCGTTAAGCGATTTTAAGACAGCGGAACTTGATCATGTTGTACCAAGAAGTGACGGTGGATCAAACGTTGAAGCAAATTTGGCACTTGTTTGTCGTAAATGCAATGCAGATAAATCCAATCTTCCGTTTGCCATATACGCAAAATCTAGAGGGAAAAATTTAGTCGAAGTATTGAACAGGGTAAAACAGCTTAAGTACGCCGATTGTAAGGACTATATGCCTTATCCGGATAAAAAAGCATTTGAAAGTTACAAAAATAATTTGATTAGACGTCTAAAGCGTAAATCACCGGATGAAGATATTGATGATCAAAATATTCAGGCAACTTCTTATGCTGCTCGAGCGATTCGAGAGAGATTAAATAATTATTTGGGAGTAAATGATAAATCTTCTCAAAATTTGGTTCAAGTTTATAGCGGATTTATAACACATGAAGCTCGTGACGCTCTAAATATACAAACTGATATCCCAATGTATAAATTATTAGAAAACCGCAAGGACAGGTTTGATCGACGACATCACGCTTTGGATGCACTAATTTTATTAACCATTACTCCTGTAGTGGCGCAAGTTTTAGTGGAACGAAGGACATTTATCGGCAAACATCGACTAAATCAAACTATGTCATACAAGGATGTTTTGGCTAAGTTCCCGAAAGGGTACGTAGTTAATACCCAAGAAGTTTTCAAGAAATGGGAAAATACTACCTCAGATTATGTAAAAAATTTGATTATCAGACATTTCAATGAAGACAAGGTTGCAGTAATAAATCCGTTAAGACTCCGACCTTCAATCGGGTCACTTCATCGCGATACTGTCAATAAGCTAAAATACAAGGACTCAGTCGGGCAATGGTCACGTACAGAAATTTCGAGGATAGTGAATAAAGGTGAATATTTGTCTTATTTGAATTTCCTTGAGGATAAAGCCGATATTGAAGTCGATGAAAATCTGCTGTCGAGAATGCCTATTAATTTAAAAAATCTTGACAATAGAATCGCTATGTTCCCGGAACCGGCAGCAATGATAAGCATCCAAGGTGGGGCAGCAGAGTTAAGTTACATTCATCATGCCCGACTCTATGCCTATCGTAATGGAAGCGGTATAAAATATGGAATCATTAGAGTATTTGGCGGTGAATTTGGAAAAATTGGATTTCTAAAACCTAATGTAGACATTTTTACCCACGAATTACCGAAGTGGTGTGAGTCTTACAGAACAGCAGAACCTTCGCTTTTAAAGCAAATTGAAAAAGGTGACGCCAAACAAATCGGTTGGTTGTCAACGGGAGATGAGATTGAGTTTAAGGAATCTTCTAAGATACCCGGATCGGGGAAAATTCAAGATTTCTTTAAACTTTTTCCTGTTAGCAGATGGCGAGTTGACGGTTTTATGAGTCCGACAAAATTACGACTGCGCCCACTTTACTTGTCCGCTGAAGTTTTGACTAAGGCAAAAGAAATTATAGAAAAAGATGAAGAAGAAAAAGTGGATGACACATCAGGTGAGATTTTGACCGTTGATCATAAGATAACTTCCGATCAAATTGGTTTAATTAAGACCCATGTAGACTTACCAGGGTGGCTTCCTGCAGTAAATGTACTTTTTGAAGATGAATCTGTATCAATTATTAGAAGGTCGTATCTCGGTGTGCCACGCTGGGATCAAAATTCCCCTTTACCTATTTCATGGTCACC
>DAIDJA010000053.1 GCA_027451605.1 Acidimicrobiales bacterium | reverse complement strand
GGCCATTACTCGGGACTATACACCATCCTATAACTGTTGACAGGGATCTGGATTTGAGCCATGCCGCAAGCATCAAAAGAAAGATGTCGCTGTACCGGTGGTATGGGTTTTTGGGTATGCAAAAGAGGGTAGGTCCAAAACTACCCAGAGTTGTAACCGTGTCCAATTCGTCCAAAAAGGATATAAACGCCCAACTGGGAGTTCCACTGCAAAAGATGCATGTAGTTCCCGTTGGGGTAGATCATCAACTCTTTAGACCTCGCCCGGATATTGATAAAATACCGGGTCGAATAATGACCACTGCGTCTGCCGACGTTCCGATGAAAGGACTCATACCTCTATTGGAAGCTGTGGCAAAGGTGAGAACTGAAAAAGAGGTTTCGCTTGTGGTGATTGGTAAGTTGCGATCGGAATCCGAAATTCCAAACGTGCTGGATAGGTTAAACATAGCAGACGCCGTCCAATTTGTTCACGGAATAACAGACGAAGAGATAGTCGAGTTGTACGGGAAGTCCGAAATTGCCGCGGTGCCTTCTTTGTACGAAGGCTTTTCACTTCCGGCAATTGAAGCTATGGCCTGCGGTGTTCCCTTGGTGACCACTACCGGTGGTGCGTTACCCGAAGTTGTGGGAAATAATTATGAAACCGCTGTAATCGTGAATCCAAATGATCCTTCGGCACTGGCTATAGCAATATTGGAGCTTCTTAATGACGCAAATCTGCGTCAGAAACTTGGTGTTGCCGGTAGGCAAAGGGTAATGTCAAAATATACGTGGAGAAATACCGCAGAAGGTACTTTGGAGCAGTACTACGAACTTCTCAAAAAGTAATCGGGTTCAAACGAAGTTTTCAATACGGAGTGTAATTAATTAGGCCGTTTATTTTAGGTTTTTAATAGGGATAATTTATGTTAACTGTTAATTATGACCGGTTAGGGCTAAAACCGGGCGATAGGATTTTAGATATGGGATGTGGCGCCGGTCGCCACGCATTTGAATCTTTTCGCAGGGGAGCCAAAGTAGTCGCTTTGGATGCCAGTGACACCGAGTTAAAAAATGTAGCCGGGCTTTTTGTCGCCATGGGACAACAGGGAGAGACCACTCCGGAAGGAAGGGCTTCCGTTGTCCAAGGAAGTGGCCTGGAACTGCCGTTTGTCGATGCCAGTTTTGATTATATTATTGCTTCAGAGGTTTTGGAGCATATCCCAAATGATTCAGGCGCTGTGTCCGAGCTAAATCGAGTCCTTAAACCGAAAGGAAGGATTGCAATTACAGTGCCTCGTTTCTATCCTGAACTGATTAATTGGGCTCTTTCAAATCAGTACCATGAGGTGCCCGGAGGGCATGTCAGGATCTACAGAAGGTCCGAATTGATTGAAAGGTTGGAATCAAACGGATTTAAATATTTGAGTCATCACTACGCACATGGGCTTCATTCACCTTACTGGTGGTTGAAATGTTATGTGGGAGTAAACCGGCAAGACAGTAGGTTGGTAAACTCTTACAAGAAGTTTTTGGAATACGAAATAATTAAAAACCCCCAATATTTAAATTATGTTCGTAAAGTTGCCGATCCGCTAATGGGCAAAAGTATAGTATTTTACGCAGAAAAGGTATAGATGTTGCTCGAAAGTGATCAAATTGAATTAACCGCAGATTGGATATGTGATCAACAAACTGAAGACGGTCTCATTTTATGGTTCAGAGGTGGGCACGGAGATCCTTGGAATCATGTAGAAGCGGCAATGGCGCTGTCAATTTCAAACAGGGTAGATCAGGCGGAAATGGCCTACGATTGGTTGAGATTGAACCAACTACCGAACGGATCTTGGTGGAACTATTATAGAGACGGTTTGGTCGAGGACTATAGAATAGATACAAATGTATGTGCATATGTTGCAGTTGGCGTACTCCATCATTTTAAGGTAACCAAAGATGTTAAATTTCTGGAAAAAATGTGGGATTGTGTCGAAAAGGCCCTTGATTTTGTTATCTCGTTGCAACAGGACGACGGAGAGATACTTTGGTGCATTGAACCCGAAGGAGACCTAGGCAAATATGCTCTCTTAACCGGATCATCATCTATTTTGATGTCTCTTAAAGCCGGTATGTTGATAGCCTCAGAGCTAAGAATTAACAAACTTGATTGGGCTTTACCTTACCTGAATTTGAAGGATGCCATTAGGAACAAGCCAGAAAATTTTGCTCCCAAGGTAGAATATGCCATGGATTGGTACTATCCTGTCCTAAGCGGAGCCGCACTTGATGAATTGGGCAGAAACCGAATAAGCAACGGATTTGAGACATTTGTTGATCCGGTTAAGGGAGTTCGATGCGTATCGTCAAATGAATGGTTTACCGTAGCCGAAACCGGAGAACTTATATTAACTTTGAATCAGCTCGGTGAAATGGATCTTGCCCAATCACTTTTTGATTCCACTCATAAATTCAGGCAAAAAGACGGTTCCTATTTGACCGGTATCGTCTATCCGGATCTTTCTACGTTTCCTAAAGACGAGTGCAGTACATATTCTGCTGCGGCAGTTCTCTTGGCAAACTCAGCCCTTGATCTAACTTTACCGGGATCTGATTTTTTCAGATATCTGAGTAGCGACTTAAATGCTCTTGAGATTTTTTGATTAAAAGAATCTAGGTATTTTACGCGGAAATTAGTATCTTGAATTTAGCGTAAATTTCTTATAAAGAGAAAGAACCTTGGTCAGTGTTTTAATATATGACCAAAAAGAACTATGGTGAGGTTGCCAAGTAGTATGTTTAAGCAGATGGTATTGGGGTTGGCAACTCCTCGGTGTCAGGCATCCCAACAGCTAAGTTTCGTAATCGCATGGTTCAGATGGCGTCCAATCAAGGACTCGCCGTCATCGCGGTGGACCCCGCCTATACCTCGAAGTGGGGGGGGCAGCATTGGCTCGCTCCCTTGAAGAAGATCTCTCCGAATTCGACAGGTCACCACGCGGCGGCCGTCGTCATCGGCAGAAGAGCGCTTGGTCATTCGGCAAGGCGACGGGAATGGTGTGACCTAAAGCGACCGGAGGATCGCAAAGGGAGAGCTACCAACTCCGCCGGAGTCGACAACCCAGTGCTTCTCAGGCACCCAAAAGATCGGGAGGCTGCAGGGCAGGAGCATATGCAACAAAAGACCCGGACAGGCAAACGACAACCGGAGGGATGCCAGGAGGCTCAAGACCGTTCGGAGCCTCCCACCGGGTATGACTCAGTCCTGCTCAGTGTATAGGAACGGTAATCCAAGTCGAAAGCCATTGCTCACAGTTAGTGGGAACTTCGTTTGTGCAGACTTAGCGATTGGAATAAAAATCCTACCCCAGATAGATGTTGAGACTTGTTTAGAACCAGAGAATCTATGGATTTAAAATAGTCGAGACTCCTGTATCAGCGTTATATGCAAGGGTAATGCCTACGTACTTAATCATACAGAATTTTGCCGACACACATGAGAATTGAGTCCCGTATTTACCGCTCTGAAGACTTTTAGCCACAAGGCTGGGAAATTTAATAGGTCCATGCCATTTATTATTCTGATAATAAAAAAATGGAAATTTGGTATGCCAGCCAGGGGGGTCGCCATTTATGGCGGGAGTCCAATTTTGAGTTATACAAAACGGACCTGTTCCACAACTAATCGATTGTATAGCGACAAACTTGCCGATAACTTTTCTCGAAGGTGTTATATTCGACCATTTATTATTATGGAATTCATAAACCTTGTTTTGTAAAAGATGAAAACATTCATTATTGGTTACACAAAATGTCGAAGGTCCATACCGTGGCGCCGCGTCTAAGTTCCCCGGAGGAGACGGTACTGCCTGAACCCAAGTAGACCAGGTTGAGCCGTTATAAACATAAGTAAGACCCTGAAACGACATTCCAATACAAAATTTAGGGGATGCACAAGAAAATCTTCGAGGCTGAATCGGATAACTAATATAAGGCAGGTTAAAAGGATTGGGAAATGGACCACTCCAAGTCGATCCTCTGAGATAATAAATATTTCCACTACTCCCTTGATCAGCTAATATGCAAAAGAAATCAACTTCAGGGGCACAGGACATTATAGGTGTTGCATCATTATTATCTGAAGTCAGAAGTGACTTTGGAGTTGACCAGGCATTGCCATCAAAAGTAGATATAAGAATCTCAGATTGCATATGGTTTGCATAGGCAATAACGCACTTATTGTTTTCGGGACACTTTAACTGAAAAACAACCAACGGGTTTTGTGGGATTTGATATAGCTTCGGTAACCATTCATGTCCGTTAAAGATAATTGATTGACCTTTGACATTCGCAGCTATGCAGAATTGAGACGATGTGCATTCAAATGTTAATGGTGAAAAAGTATTTAATATGGGTGCGTGAAGAATTGGGGTTGATCCCTGACGTGAGTTTGTAGTCGAGTTAGCTGTAGTGTTTGAACAACCGGCCAACAAAATTAAACAACTGACTAAAGTCAACTTTATTAATTGACTTAATCGTAGCTCCCGATATAACATTGGACTAATTTTGGGGAATCAATTTACCTGTCGGATTTAAGAGATCCAGGGTATAGGAATTACCAAGGGAATCTTTTACGAAAAGAGTATTACCGGTTATACCTGTTATAGTTAAAGCACCTCCGGCTACGGGGTCATAACTTATAATAAGTGGTATTGGCTGTACGTAGTTATATTTGGAAGATAGAGAAGGTGTGAGTGGGGCTTCATCCAAAACAATCATTCCCTGCTTGATGTTAACACCACTATCTGTATAATCCGAATAATCAAGCACGGGAATAATACATATAGAATTTCCTCCTATATTACTGTCATACCAAGGATCATGTGTATCCGTATATTGTCGATACCCAACTTCAAAATTCTGATCACATCGCGCCGGGCCTGTCGGTATTGTCAGAACCCCATTAGACTGGTCAGGCTACGGCGGTTCGGGGAGTGGTTTAGAATTCGGGTTGCCGTTAGGATACAGCGGTTTGGCGGGTACCTGACCCGATTCGACTGCATGACATATGCTGTCATAAAATTTCTGAGACATTACCGCAGGGGTAATTTTCACCGGACAATTAGATTGAGGTACAATACCGGCAAAATCCGCGGTCACGGTAGTCGGAGAAACTGTCGGATGTGAAGAATAGTTGGTTTTAGCGGATCTTATGGGAGTCTGATTTTCAACAAAGGAGTTACTGATTGCTACGGCTATTATCAATAACAGTATTAAAAGTGATACCCCTGAAACCAATAGCTTTGACTTTTTAGATCGTGTTGAAGTCTTATTATTTAAACTTAATTTAATATTGTTTTTCATTTTTCATACCTCCTGGTTTTAAGTATTGGGATTCAAGTAACCCATATCGGTTCCGGATGACCATGGCCATAATCCCTGGGTGATCGCATATGCTCCGGGGGTATTGTTTCCAGCAGCAAGAGCGTTATACATGGCACCCCATGCGGTTGCGGGAGGATTATCGGTACCGGAGCAGCCCCCTACTTGCGCACACGCTAAGCCTTGGGTCGTGATAACCGGGAATAATGTGGTCTCATTGCGTATTTGAAATCCATAATTTACAATATTGGAATACTGCATTGCTTGCACTTCAGTAGAAACCGGCTGACTACGGTTTCCATTTATATAATAATTAGTCACGGTCGAATTGTATTGTTGGGGTTCAAAAAATCCCTTACCGTTGGCATACATTATGTCAAATATCCCGAGTGCGGAGAAATAGCCATTGCAGGTAGAATCTTCAGCAATTGGATAGTACCATAGGTTGTAGCTACCACCATAACAACCACCCGCATCACCTCCGTAGCCCAAAAAGTTAATCGAATTGGCTTCGGATGTATACTGGTTGATCCATGTATCAACACTGCTCTCACAGGCACACCATCCGCTTTCAAAGTCATTACTTCCGTCAGTCCACATGCCATAAGTTGAGTAACTCCAATTAGAAATGGCATTAACAACATCGGCCCAATTTGTGCCGGCACCTTGTGACACATAGTTAGAGAAAGATCCCAGATAATTTCCTGAATCGTTGGTTTCGACAGCAACTAAAAGTGTGTGACTATCTCTGCATGAATACCAGCCATTCATATAAGATTCTACCGCCGATTCGATCTGCGTATCCGAAATAAAAGTTTGGGTAGACGAAACAAAATCAATACTTCCCCAACTTCCGTTTTCAATTGCCTGAGAACCAAAGTCCAAATTTACAAGTTCCAAGGTCGGCTCATAGGCAGCAACAGTACAACCATAGTAGTAGCCAGCATCGTAGAGCCCGCTATCAAGCTCCGAAGGAGAATATTGGATATACCAAGATTGTGCCGAACCGGTATATGAGCCTGATGTCAAACTATATTTGGGAGAATAGACTTTAGAGTAACCAATCATTTGGACAATTAAAGTTAATATCATAACGGTAACCAAAATTATCATCGGCTTTATCTTTAAGGTTTTAAACCAGTTTTGCTCTCTCTCTCTCTCATTATATTTAATCCTTCATTTGACTTTAATTCTGAGTATACTTTAAGCTTAATATAAATTTGTTAAAGATACAAGGGCCAAAAAAAAATATATATAAACTAACTCGGCACAGCTAGAATTTAAGCAACTAATTTTCTATAACGACGGAAAATTTGAATTTAAATTTGCGATAAAAAGTCCAGACAAATCTGCCCACTTTTTAAATTTTGTGAGCACTTTAGATTTGCAAACTCCTATTTTGAGCCTAATATTTGATACCCGCAAAAGAAACTGTTATTGAAATTCGCTTGGTATAAATACTATAACTATCATAAAGTGATGGAATACATGCCTAAAGTGATGAAACGGGCTAGTTTATTCGCTATGGGTGGTGATGCGCATACCTACCGGATGTTTCCGCCGGTAACCGTTGTTATTACCAGCGCAAAATGTTACCTTTTTCTATGATATCGATAATGGTCATGAAAAGTTAAACAAATATTGTCTATGTAATTGCATATTTGGTCACTAAGCCTTAATAGCAAAAGTCAAAGTAATGACAATATACTGGTTGACTTTTGATTTCCGATATGGGTGTCAGTTTGAAAGTAATAATCACGCAGACCCGAAAATTTAGGTTTGTGTGGGAGGTTATCGTAAACGGTTTACATCTAGGTCGTAGGCGTAACGGTTAATGATGTCCAAAAAATGAAAGGAAATGAGTTTAAAAGACTATGAAAATTACAAAAAACAAATATAGAAAATTAATTTCAAAGTTGCGAATAGTTGCCGCCTTATGTATTGCAGTTGCAATGTTTACGGCAATGGGTACTTTATTCAGTGGGAAAGCTGCTTGGGCGGATACAATAATTCCGTTAAATGGTTCCGTAAATGCCAGCACTTACATTGCAAGTTTAAAAACTACCGCAAACTTACCGAACGGTTCGTTTAGCGGATCTGTAGACTTGTCAAATGATCAAATTTCGGGGAATCTTTCATTGCCCGCCGGTTCGATAAATACCGATGTATTTGGGTTTATCCCAATGTCTGCTTCGTTTGAGATGGTACCGATCGGGCAGGTTACCGGAACGGTGAATCTTTCAAACCTTTCGGTAAACGTTACCAGTGAATTTAACATCAAATTGACGAGTGCCGAGGTCTTTGGCCTTCCCTTTAATATAGTCGGGAATAGTTGTATAACGTCGAGTCCCGTGATTGCCAATCTTTCCGGAAAAGTAAATTCAAATCTTTCGGTTGACTTGTCGGGAAGTTATACAATTCCAAATTTTAAAGACTGCGGATTTTCAACATTTATAGTGAACCTACTTGTGCCGGGTAGCGGAAATACAATTTCAGCACAAATTTCCTAACATCGGTATATATTTAACTGATTTAGTTTCAGAAAGCCTGCGACGATTTTAATTAACCGTCGCAGGCTTTTATTAGTGAACTTAAATCCAAAACAGTCTCTGGGAATAACCAAGAGTTCTTTTGCTAAGTAGCGGTCATTTAACGAAGAGACTGGATCAAATGTGCTTGTTTTCTAAATGCGCTTTAGAATTTTAAGACTTCCAACCGTACCGTACTCCTGAAAATATTTTGATGATGACGCTTTAAGGAATACTTCATACGGAGGTCTACCGCCAAGAGTTTCGTCTTCAAAGACATCGTGGATAAGCAAAAGACCGTTTCTTTGAATAAATTTTGACCAGCAGTTATAGTCTCCCATGGCTTCTTCATATGAATGTCCTCCATCGATGAACAGTAATGATAGCGGAGAGTTCCAATAACTGCTCACCGTTTTAGAGTTACCGATTATCGGTATGACATGATCATCAAGATGTGCTTGAGTAATAGTTTTTCTGAATTCAAAGAGAGTTTCAAGTCTTTCGGTGTTGGGGTCGTATAATTCGGGATCGTGGTGCTCCCACCCGATTTGGTTTTCTTCGGAACCCCTGTGGTGGTCAACAGCAAAGAGCACCGATGACTGCGACTTAGCTGCAGCTCCGAGATAAACTGTAGACTTTCCACAGTATGAGCCGATCTCCACCATCGGATTCCTGGATAGGGACAAAATTTCCATTGCATTTTTATAGAGTGCCATACCTTCGTCTTCAGGCATAAAGCCTTTGGTGGTTTTTGCTAATTCTATTAATTCGGGGTTCATTATGAGATTAATTTAAGGGGGTCTTGAGGTCTAGGTTTTGACTGGGCTAACTAAATATACTATAGATTGCATAAAAGAAAAACAGAATAAAGACGATTCCGGCAAGTTTGCGAATTTTGTCGGTTGGCAGAATTTTTAGCAATGATTTGCCTCCGATTATCCCTATTGATACGACCGATGTCAGCCCCAGAAAAGCGCCCAATGCTACCGAAAGCATCTCATGATATTTAGCTTCGAGGTTTATGGTTACGATTTGGGTCAAGTCGCCGAACTCGCCCAAGAACGTTACCGCAAATGACATTACCAGGACTTTTCTCATATGTTTTTTGGGAGTCTCGGCCAATTTATAACCTTCTTCGACCTGTTCTTTTTCTTTGGTTACTAGAAGGTAAATTCCTCCGGCTAGGAATACAACGGCAATGATAATTTCAAGAGTCTTATGAGGTATTAAGGTAACCAACGTTCCAATCGTAACCGAAATTGTTACCTGAAGTGCAAAAGCAACTGCCGACCCCAACCACACCAGAAATCCGTTATATTTAGACCCCAGTAGAATTGACGATACCATAGTCTTATCGGGTATTTCGGCAACGAAAATTATTATAAATACGCTTAAAACAGTAACAAAATTCACTATAAGGAATTAGATATTGATTTGC
>DAIDJA010000052.1 GCA_027451605.1 Acidimicrobiales bacterium | reverse complement strand
TTGATTGTACTTGAAGTCGCTCCTAAGCATAATGTTGAATTTACGCAGTCCAATGATCTGAAAGTCGGAATGGTGTTGGTGACTTCATTTAATGTAAGTGAACCTTGATTAAATTGCGCAAACAGTCCGCGGGTGGAAGCCGTGTTTCCAAGAATTCCGCAAGAAGTTATGCTCGAACAGCTTACCGCATTAAATGAGCCCGTCGAAAGTGGAGATGTCACTGTTACCGAATTTACGGTACCAAAATTTAAGGTACTTAAAACTGCAGGTTGAGATGAGCTATTACTTCCTACCATTAAACAACCGGAAATAACACTCGAACCTTGGCATGAAACAGAATTTAAAGTTTGAATTCCGGCGGGCAATGCGAGCGATGTCACGGTTTGGCTATTGAGGTCTATTACAGTCGCAATGGGAATTGAGTGGATATCGGTACCTATTAATATACAAAAATAGCTAATCGAACAACTTATTCCGGTAGTACTTCCAATACTAGTAGGGAGGTTAACTTGAGAAAATGTTGTAGACATATTATCTTCGAAATAGAAAACCGGGCTGCTGGTATTTGTGACTCCTGCGATTCCACAGGTGCCGACATTGTCACAGGACACATCGTTTATCTCGGCTACTCCCACGGGAACCGTGACGGTATTAAAACTTGCTCCGGCGTTTTCGGTGGTATAAATAAAGGGATTTGAATAGATATCGCTACCGACGAACATGCAGGTTGTTGCCGATGAGCACGAAATTGACATATAGTTCATCGCAGTCGTCGGTGCTTGGGCGAGTTGATTAAAAGTCGCACCTCCGTTGAGCGTCAAATAAAGTTGGGATGTATCGGTAGACTGATTCTGAACCGCAATATAGCAGGCAGTAACCGTCGGACAGCTAATTTGATTTATATTTCCTAAAGACGTTTGCAGGCTTAATGGCATAAAAGTTATTCCGTTATTATTGGTAAAGTCAATTGCACCTTGGGAGTTGCCTTCAAATCCTGAAAGAAAACAGACTCCGGCTTTAGGGCAGCTCATGGACTCAAACGTTGCGTTATCTGAGACCAGCTCAAGAGAATTTGAAGAAACGGCAAGATTTGGATGCAGAGGTACATTCGGTATCAAAGAAAGTTTGCTTACGGACGCCAGATAAAGAAATGGCAACATTACCAAGATTACGGTCAGTCGAATAAAGGTAGATCTAATAGCAGGTCGTATCAGGTCCATTGACTTAACCCCAGATGTTGTCGCAGCAGACCAAAAAATGTGTCACCCCTGACTAAATTGAACTTTGATATTCCGACAGTGTTTAGTGTATTTAAAATGTCGGTCGGAGTTAGGTTCCAGGCAACAGCACCTATCGAATAAAATCCCGGCAACGTCGCGGTATCAGCTGCAATTGCTTCGAGGATGAGCTGTAGCTCCACTGCGTTTGAGGCCAACTGACCGGTAATTGCAGGTAGGTTACTCCCAAGAATCGACACGGAGTTTTGACCCTGCCAGTCCGCCAAGATACCGATAGGGTTTAAATAAGTTTCATATGACGAGCCGATAATTTGAGAGGTACCGACATAACTACCACCCGGGTGATCCAAAATATTGATTACATTTAAGCCTACGGCAGAAAGATAAGGCTGTGAGTTTTCAAGGTATCCGTCAATTTGACCTACCGGCCACTTGGATGGAAAGATGTAGCCTGCACCGGATGGTCCGGCAACGAGACAGTCGTTGCCGGTAGCCGTTGTTAAATAGTAATTTAAGATTGACGGAGCGGCATCTTTCAGAAGTGGGTCTATCGTAAAATTCAAAGGAACGGCTCCTCGGTTTATGTCATCCCAAACTACTCGTAGTCTGTGTTGGCAGTATTCAAGGTTATCGCCTTCGGTAAAGGTGATCGTTACGTATTTGGAATTTGAAAGAGCCGGAATAGCCGGCATCTTTTGTGGCGTGATTGTAGATCTGACTCCCGAAAAAACGGTTAAGTTTGTACAGAAATCAGCTGCACCGGTTCTCAATTGGCTGTTAGAACAAATTGAAACCCCGGCATTTTCACCTCCGTCATTTGCATTTTTAAACCACCCTAAATACATTGAATCCGGATTTTGCTGTGACAGTATTGAGCTAAAAAGATCCGATTGATCAATATGAAGGGGATCGAGCCAAAAGCAGAAAGCATTGACTGCAACGCTGTAATCTCTGAAAAAAGGGTTTGGAACATAACTGATAGGTCCCTGGATGTCAGATTCGCTCATTCCTATTTCACCGAAATATGGAATCTGATTTATGGCCGGTTGGGCTTTTGCAACTTCGGGGGCAATACCAACTATGATTCGTTTCGTGGTGAGCCGATTCCACTCTAAGTAAGATTCACTATAGGCTTGGTATGGCGAATTATATTTGTCAATTAATGTTAATCTTATTGGAAGTGAAGTGTAGCTTTCTACTTCGGATACAAGTTTTGGACTGACCACTATGCTGGAATATATAGAACTAAACGTAGTGGCGACGTTTATGGTATCTAGCATATTGTCATCATAAACGATGATTCCCCTGAGTACGTCTTTATGGAGCGAAAAAAGATCCCAAGGTGAACTTAAAAATCTGTAGGGTATATTTAGTTCCTGCAACCAAGTTAATCTTCCCTCTTCATCGTCCTGCAACAAATAAATTTGGGGCTGGATGCGATTTACCAGTCCCTGTAGTGTCGAAAACATCACCTGTTGATCTTCGGGTATTCCGATCAGAGTTGCAACATCTAAAGTGACCGGCGAATTGAAAGTGGGCATAAATTGACCCGAAGGCCAGTACAAATTTGATGGGATGTTATTGGACAATAGCCTAGTACCGGAAGTATTATTTGAAGCAATTGAATCAAGTCGGATACCTCCGTAAAAGATTCCGGTACCGAGCAGACCGAGAGATACACCGAGAAATTTTCGACGGCTAATTTTAACAGACATAATGCAATATTAGCAATATTAGGTCCTCGAAGTCATTGAATCTTATACATTGTTGACGCTATGATGGCTGGACCCATTCTGGTTTTTATGATAATTAAATTGGTTTAATCACTCCGAAACTAGAGGACTAATTTAGAAAACTACTTGTCATTTATTTAGAAATGTGCTATATATATATGAAAAGTTTCTATGTTTGGATTTTAATGTGTATATTACTATTGTCAACTCTAGCAATAATGCAAATAAAGGTAAAAACGGCAGATGCTTCAGTTACTTGTTTTGAACAACCTCCATTCAACCCAAGTTTTCCACCCGGACACGGATATTCCGTTGCAAATTATTGTGGAACAACAAACAATGAAGGGATTCAAGCTACGTTAAGTAATGAAGCACTTTCCTTTACGGATCCGGCCAACGACAGTAATTCAACTTATGGGCACATAAGTAATGAAACTTGGTTGCCGGTTACTCAAGATGGATCGCAGTGGGTTGAAACTGGGGTCGGTTATGGGTACTTTTATAATTATTGTATATCTCAGTATGTTTGCGGGACCGGTGGATGCAACTGCGATAGCTATGATTACTTTTGGGCTGATCAAGGCCCGCAGTATTTTTGGATACATGCAGTAGCAGAATGGGAACCAGACGGAACTCAACATACCTATCAAATAATTAACGATAGTCTAATTCCAAACTCACCGTACGGAAACAATCCCTACTATTGGGACATCTATATTGACGGCACTATTTACGGTGTCTCTACCCAAGACACAAGTACTCAGGGATTTGGTCAGCAAACCGGTCTTGAAGTTGATGACGGCGATTATCCTTCAAATTTATTAGATTGCACCGGTAGCGGGAATGAACAGTGTTATGCATATGGCGTAATAGATGCAGATGAATCTACAGGGTCTTTTCAAAATTATTCAGCGCTTCTTGTAAACGATCAATGGGTTACTCCAAGTAGTTTTTCTAATGCAGTTACCGATTTTCCTTGTGGCGTAGGAACTTATCCAAGCGGTTATTGTTTAAACGGTTATGACTATAGCGGGAATAATTGGTGGGACAATAAGCCCTAGAAAGGTAAATTAAATAATAGAGGAGTCTAAAATGAAAAAACTTTTGATGTCAGTTGTTTTAGTCATATTGGTGGCCGCATTTATATTTACGGATATTTCTTTAACTAATGTTAAATCCGTAAGAGCCACCGTCAAAGCGCTTCCGCCGGTATCTAGTGCTACGTGTTCAGTTAACAACAATTCCAGCTCTTTTTGTCAGGCAGAATTTGCTAAGATGCTTGCAACTATTGAAAAACAGTTTCCTTCAACAACAATTCCCGGACAAAAGTTGATGACCAAAGCTCAAGCCGAGTCTACGCTTCCGTCAGTTGGAACTAAGGGATATGTTAGCACCGTGACATCAGAAACGGCAGACTTAATGAGCTATGCTGCTTTTATGGCCCTTCAAAAAAGCAGCGGTAGGTTACTGTATGTTAGTTCGACTACTCCGGTATGGGTAGTCCAGGTTAATGGGTCTTTTATGCCCATCTGGACGATAGCTGACGGAGTCAGACCGAACTACAAGTCAGAGCTTAACGTTATCGATGCCGTTAACGGTCAATCGATCGGGTTTTGCCAAGGTTGTACGGTATTTAAGTAGTGCTCTATTGAATTACGCAGGGTTACGTATAGTAATGGTTTATTGACTTAGTTATCGGCGGTTATTCTATAGCTTCAATATGCATTATCCTGTGATAAGGGCGCGGTCGGTATCATGGTATTGTTTGGAACTAGCTTCATGCAATGACACTAACCGTTAAGATCTCATTAAATGTTGACTAATTTTGTCAGGTTTTGACCCCATTAAAGCTATAATTAATACCGTAGTCACAAACTATATCAGGAAATACAAACAAGAAAGGTAAATAAGTATGTCAATAAGGCTAGGTGATACGGCTCCGGATTTCACCGCAGATTCAACCGAGGGTACAATTAATTTTCATGAATGGCTTGGAGATTCTTGGGGAGTATTATTTTCTCACCCGAAGGATTTTACTCCGGTCTGCACCACCGAATTGGGAGCGGTAGCTAAATTAAAAGGTGAGTTTGATAAAAGAGGAGTCAAAGTAGTTGGTGTCAGCGTAGATGACGTGACCGATCATAATGCCTGGAAGTCTGATATCGAAGAGACTCAGGGTACCGCTTTAAACTTTCCATTAATCGGTGATAAAGACAAGAAAGTCGCTGAATTGTATGAAATGATTCACCCTAATTCACTCGATTCTTTGACGGTTAGGACTGTATTTGTAATTGGTCCAGACAAAAAAATTAAACTTACGATAACCTATCCCGCTTCAACAGGTAGGAACTTCAATGAAATACTGAGAGTTATCGATTCACTTCAGTTGACAGCAAAGTATTCTGTTTCCACGCCGGTGGATTGGAAAGACGGAGATGATGTTATTATTGCTCCGGCGATTTCCGATGAA
The DNA here is from genome assembly GCA_027451605.1 of Acidimicrobiales bacterium. Taxonomy (GTDB): domain Bacteria; phylum Actinomycetota; class Acidimicrobiia; order Acidimicrobiales; family JABEUL01; genus JAJZNL01. The sequence continues at coordinate 3,893 of DAIDJA010000052.1, read as the reverse complement.
GATGCGGAAAAGAAATTCCCTAAAGGTTTCAAGAAGCTCAAACCATATCTTAGGTTAACTCCTCAACCCAATAAATAAGCCGGTATATATTAAATCAGAATTAATCTTTTTTAGAAGACCGCTTTGTCGGTCTTCTAAATTTATTGGCCTGGATCCGGTTCCACAAAATGTTTAGTCCCGTAAGAATGAATATCCGAACAGAACATTTCGGGAAAAAGTCATAATTCTTCCTTCATGCTTAATTAGGTCACAGACGATCTTCTGTCCTGCAACTTAAACAACGATATAATACGAGATTCAAATCAGATCTCATTAAAAGGTTGATATTTAAATGGGATAGAATTATTTTAATTGTAGGCTTAAGTTTAGAGAAACCGTAAAAATCCTTTATTGTCTATCTAAATGACGGTAAGTCTTTAATTTCTGTAGCTGATATATTTTTTCAGATAAACTTTAGTGTAATCGGATCCAATTCTACATATTCCAAACGGTAAAGCAGGTACCATGAATAACCCAATTCCCTTTAAATTAAAAAATACCCCCTCTTTTTTAATTATTCTCTTATCCTGTGTCTTAGTTACGGTACTGTCTTCTTTTAATTCATATAAGCCATTAAACAACTACTCTTTAAGCTCTTCTTCAATTCCCGCAGTATCTTCTATATCTCCTAATATAGGACCGACTTCAGGGGGTACTTTGGTAACTGTAACGGGATCTGGATTTATATCAGGGGATACCGTAATGTTCGGTTCAAATGCCTCCACTGACGTTAATGTCCTATCTTCGACTGAAATAACTGCCGTATCTCCTTTAGGATCTTCTGAAGTTGACATAACCGTGGTATCAACTTCGGGCACTTCTTTAACTTCATCCAATGACTTATTCAGCTATGTGGCCTATACCCCCATTAACCCCGTAAGGGTATGTGATACCAGAGCGGTATCATCTAATATAGCTTCCAATCAGTGTAATGACGGAACAACTTCAAATACCGGCCCTTTAACTTCAAATCAGACCATAAACGTAAATGTAGACGGAACGGGTCCCGGAGGAGTATCAGATAACATTCCAAGTACGGCAACTGCCGTAACTTTAAATGTAACCGTTACAGATACCACTCAACCGGGAGGCTTTTTAACGATATATCCTTCAAATGACACATCTATTCCCAATGCCTCAAATATTAACTTTAATCAAAACACCACTATAGCCAACAGGGCAATAGTTAAAGTTGACACCGCAACGGGGGACATAAATGTCTATAACTATACGGGAAATACTGATGTCATAATAGACATAGTGGGATACTTTAGTGGATCAACCACAACTTTAAACGGATCGGTATTTAATCCCATCAATCCCATAAGGATATGTGATACCAGAGCCGTCAATACCACCAATATCACCTCAAATCAGTGTAATTCGGGGACTACTTCAAATAACGGTCCTTTAACTCAAAATGAGACTAAGACTATACAGGTATCCGGTATAGACAACATACCACAAGATGCCACGGCTATAGCAATTAACGTAACGGTTACAGATACAACCTCAAACGGAGGCTTTTTAATAATATATCCCACTCCTCCAAATACCACAACAGCACCCAACGTATCTGACATTAACTTTAATCAAAACACCACAATTGCCAATATGGACATTGTCAAGGTAGGAAACAACAACTCAATTAACGTCTATAACGCCGTAGGATCAGCTGACCTGATTGTAGACGTAACGGGATACTATATAGGAGATTCTCCCATAGTATCTTCGGTTTCTCCTTCATTTGGATCAATTACCGGAGGCACCACTGTTACCGTTACAGGAACCAACCTGGAAAATGCCACGGAAGTTGATTTCGGACCTAATCCCGGCACCATAACAAGTGACAGTTCAACTTCAATTACCGTAACTTCACCGGCCGGTTCAGCTGGAACTGTGGATATTTCAGTTACTACTCCGATAGGAGTTTCAGCAACATGGTCAGGAGATCTGTTTTATTATATGAAGACGTGGTCTGTCGACGCTTCATATCCCGCACCGATTAGCGGCTTCAACGGAATTGCATGCCCATCCGTATCGACTTGTTATGCGGTAGGGGAGAATAGTTCTTCTAGTGGATCGATTGTTTCTACTAATGACGGAGGTTCCGATTGGTTATTTCAAACTATTCCATATGGGACCGGTTACTTAAAAAGTATCTCATGTCCGTCGGTATTAATATGCTATGCGGTCGGAGAAGGTATTTCCGGATTTGGTGTAGTAGTTAGCACCGTCAACGGTGGAGCCAGTTGGACGATCCACAATATGTTTTCGGGTAGTGCTAGCTTTAATGGCATTTCTTGTACATCATCATCGACTTGCTTTGCCGTAGGATCAGGCTATGGTACTGCTGTAATTCTTGCAACCACTGATGGTGGTACTACTTGGTCAACACAGACCATACCTACCGGAAGTGTTGTCTTTAATGGCGTGTCGTGTCCGTCGATCTCGACGTGTTATGCTGTCGGACAGAACAGCTCTCAAAACGGTCTAATTGTCGTTACCGTAAACGGTGGTACTACTTGGTCAACACAGGCCATTCCTTCCGGAATATTTATGCCTTCTGGAATTGATTGTATATTAGGGTCAACATGCTATGTTGCTGGTGTAAGCGGAAGCTACAGTGGCGCAGTACTAGCCACAACCAATAGTGGAACGACCTGGTCAACTCAGACAAATCCTTTGGAAATTTCAAATCTTTCAGCTATCTCTTGTCCGTCAGTTCTGGTGTGTTTTGCCGTAGGACAAAATGGCTCCAATCAGGGAACCATAATTGCCACAACCAATGGCGGAACGACCTGGTCTACTCAGGTAGTTCCTTCCGGAACTACCCTATTAGATGCTATTGCCTGTGTATCTATTTCGACCTGTTATGTGACCGGGCTTGGGCTCGGTGGCAATTATGTCTTATCCACTACCGATGGCGGTATTACCTGGTCGTATACGGCTAATCTTTTGGGGGTCTCTATTGCGGATAGTATTTCATGTCCGTCGGCATCAACATGTTATGTAGTCGGCCAAAAAAGTTTTAACAGTGGGGTAATTCTTTCTACTTCTAATGGCGGAACCACTTGGTCAACACAGGCCATTCCTTCCGGAATCTATGGTCTTAACAGCATATATTGTGTTTTGGTATCAATTTGCTATGCTGTAGGGCAAACCGGTCCAAATAACGGTACGAGTAATGGTGTAATTCTTACAACTGTAAACGGCGGATTAACTTGGTCGAATCAGACTTTTCCCTCGGGCGTCACTTATCTCAATAGCATATCGTGTACGACGACAGAATCTTGTTATGCAGTCGGACGCAATAACCTCAACTATGGCGTTATATTCTCTACGACCACGGGAGGGGATGTCTGGGCAAATCAGACTATACTTTCCAATGTCCAAGGTTTCAACAGTATTTCTTGTCAATCTGCGTTGAACTGTTATGCAACCGGATATAACATGAGCGGATCCGTAATTATCGCGACGGTAAATGGTGGAATAAGCTGGTCAAACCAGACCATTCCTTTGAGTACCGGCAATCTCCCAAGCATATCTTGTCCTTCGGATCTGGCCTGTTTTGCTGTTGGGAGTGGTGCTTATGCTAGCGGTACGGGCGGACTTATATTAAAGTATAGCTGAGTTGCTATTTAGTTCACTGAGCAATAAGAATAAAGAAAACAAAACCCATGCATAAATATCCCGACTAACAAGACAATCATAAAACCAGTGTTTGCAAAAGTTGTTACTATAATACTCCGGAGAAGTTTATACTTACGTATTCTCTAGCTGATATATTTTTTCAGATAAACTTTAGTGTAATCGGATCCAATTCTACATATTCCAAACGGTAAAGCAGGTAC
>DAIDJA010000051.1 GCA_027451605.1 Acidimicrobiales bacterium | reverse complement strand
ACCATCGGATTTATATCAAGTGTCATAGAATATGAAATTAATTTTAAGAACGATTAAATACTACTAAAAAATCGGTTTACTTTACGTTCATTTTGGCAAAAACTTTACACATTTTGTAAAATAATGCAGGTTATTCAAAGCTATCGATTATCCAGAGCCTCTTCTGCGGGGTCAGAATTGATTGCCTCGTCGAGGTGAGTCGACTTGTATCTTTCAGAGTTTTCCCATAGATCCCGAGCAATGATTTGAACAGCGCCGGCAAAAGGAATCGCAATAATTGCCCCGACAACCGAACCCACAAGAGAGCCAATAATTGATCCGATATCAGCGCCCAAAAGCACGGAAAGCAGTACCCACAGTGAATTCAGTTTTGTAGTTCTTGACATAACCACCGGTAGCAGGAAGTGATTTTCAATTTGTTGATAAATTAAAAATATCACCAGTGTAATAATTCCGGCCGGAAGTGAGTGCAACAAGGCCACCAGTACCGTCGGTACACCGGCAAGAAGTCCGCCGACTAAAGGCAAAAAATCAACCAAACCCACCCAAATCGCCAGGACCAATGCATAGGGAACACCAAGTACATATAGTGAGATTCCCACTACCGTACCTGCAATAATCGAGGTTATCAAGTTTCCCAGCATGTAACCGCTTACAGCCGCGGAAACTTTCCCTACCAGTGACATCATTCGCTTTCCTCTTTTTTCGCCCAATAATTCAATCGCACCTTCAAATATTCCCGGACCCTGCACAAGTATAAAAAATGCCAATACAAAAACAGTTGATATCTCAACCAATCCCTGAGCAATTACCTTTGATGCATTGATGGCCGGCTTTGCCAAAGACTTTAAGGAGGCAGTTATCTTGGGTTGATTTTGTTTAGCCCATTTCTGAAGATCCAACTTCTTCAATATATGACCGACGGCGCCTTTGCCGTTTGAGGCATCTTTTACTAACTTAGGGAAATTCTGAGAAAAATGGGTTGCCCCTTGATATACAGGATGAATGAATAGATAACCCAACCCCAGAATAAAAATTAAAAATACCAAGAAAACTACAAGTGTTGCTATAGAGCGTCTCAACCCTTTCTTTTCCAAAGCCTTTACAAAGGGATTCAAAAATATAGCTACAAATATTCCAAGCAGTATCAAAAATAATGTAAGCCGAAGTCTCCACAACAAAATAACTGTTATTAACAATCCGATGGTTACGCTGTCAAAAATTAAAAACGCTACAAAGAGATATTTAAAACTTTTAATATTGTTCGAAACACCTTTGATATCTGACTTTAAGCGATCAAATTGCGAGTCATTTGCCTCGCTATGCATATCGGTTGCTTCTTGAGGCTGGTTTTCTGTCATTTGAAGATCCCGAAATTTGGTTTGAACGTGGAAAGCTTTTGCTCCAAAATATATAATATTTGACTATATATAGGTTAACCTAAATAATAAGAAATTTAAGGATATTGAAGCGCAAAAGCAATTTGGCGGCATCGTTCCAAAAAAGTAATGACTAAGAACCATCGCGGACTTAAAATTTTTCTAAAAATACTTAAAAACGGAGTTGTTCTCATACTCCTTATTGCCATTTTGGAATATTTAGTAATTCCAAAACTTACAGGCGCAAAAAAATCAATTAACCTGATTTCAAAGGCAAACGTGGGCTTGGTATTAATCGCGATCTGTGCCGAAGTTGCAGCCATAATTGCATATTCCGTCTTATTTCGAACTTTAATGCACAATAAATCGGTAAAGCTTCCTACTTTACTTAACATTAATTTGTCCACACTATCACTGAGCCACATCCTGCCGGGCGGTACCGCTCCAAGTAGCGCATTAAGTTACCGACTCCTTACCAGTCAGGGAGTCACCAATAGCGATGCTACATTTTCGATAGCTACAAGCGGAATCGGATCGGCGGGAGTATTAAATTTGATACTTTGGATTTCACTGTTAATCTCTATTCCGTTTCGGTCCGTTAAGAATCCGCTTTACGCATTAGCGGCAATCGTAGGATCTCTACTGATCGGACTAATCGCTACCGGTATTTTGCTTTTGACCCACGGAGAAGAGTTTGTGGTAGTCTTTGTAAAAAAAATCAGCGGTAAAATACCGTTTGCCGATCCGGAAAAGATCGAAGCCTTCCTTAGAAATATCGCTCAAAGAATAGACGACATTATTAAAGATAAGAATCTTCTGATTAGGTCTTTAATCTGGGCAAGCGCAAACTGGCTATTGGATGCAACTTGTCTTTGGCTTTTCATTGCAGCTTTCGGGAATTTTATGTCTCCAGTCGACGTTCTTGTTGCCTACGGGCTTGCCAATGTGCTGGCGGCGATTCCCATCACGCCGGGAGGTCTGGGAGTTGTCGAAGGGGTACTGATCCCTACGCTTCACGGATTTGGTGCCAGTTCCAACGTCGCACTCGTGGCTGTATTATCTTATAGGCTTATTAATTTTTGGCTTCCAATTCCCGCAGGAGGCGTATCTTATTTTATTTTGAAGTTACAGGCCAGAAAAAGAGGAATTGACATTTCCAAGGGCGCAGCAAACACTGCCTAAATTAATGGCAGTTGCATTTTCGTTTAAGATACAGCCGTTTTGGGTGACGTATCATCGCCGGTGCCTACCTCATCAGCTTTGACTTCTTTAACGTTTGATGGGCTGTTACACCACCTGCAACTTACTGATTCAATGATGCGATTTAGGGTCTCTGCATCTTCTTTGTTTAGCTGCCCGTCAATTCCGTAGTGATAGAAAGACTTGATAGTCATTGTTTCGGTTACATCAAACCTTGTGATATTACCGCAAAGGTCACACCTGTAACGAATGATTGGCTGAGTATTATCCATAATTTAATGTTAACTTACCTGCGACACCGAAAATTTAAGAAGGTATCTGTTAATGTTGTCTTAGTTACTACCTAAAAGCGGTTGCGGTTCCCTGAACTTTAACCTGACCTTCTTGGTTTGTCAAACTGCAGTCCATTGTGACCAATGTCTTACTGTCGATCTCTTCAATTGAAGTAACTTTAATTAGCGTAGACAAGTTTTCACCCGGCCACGTTTGTTTAGTAAACCTAACTCCGAAACTTTTTATGTTTTCAATTCCGACCCACGAGTTCAATGCGGTGCCCAAAAGACCCATTGAGAACATTCCATGACCGAATACACTCGGTTGGCCTACCGACGTTGCTGCCACCTCATCTGTATGCATGGGATTAAAGTCACCGGATGCTCCGGCATACATAACCAGATCGGTTCTCCCTAAAATATGTGACAATACCGGTGCTTCGGTACCTACTTTTGCATTTGCAAAATCTGTAATTTCTGACATCTTAATTTTTCCTTTTAAATTATGCTAATTTACTCAAAAATATTCTCTAGTACGCTATATCTATTGCCATCGCACTTAAATTTTTTTGGTATTTTCAATCCTCTATCTATCTAACTTATTGCCTATGAATAACATTGGACCGGGAAGTTACTACCTTTTCCTTTGTCTTGGCGTCAACCCAAATTGTTTCAGTTACGACAAAAGTCATTACATGTCCGTTGGATTCCTTTTGGTAGCACTCCACTACCTGTCCCTTGCCCTCTAATAAGTCTCCGGAAACTACGGGTCTTTCAAAGTCAAAACTCTGTTCTCCGTGTAATATCAAGCCGCCTTTTGCCATTAGAGGTCCGAGAACCTCTATTACGGGATTATCGGTAATTTTGTTTTCAGGTTGTATCTCCGAAAAATGTCCCCAATGTTCCATAACAAAAGGAAATGTCGGTAGGGCGGGAATTCCCTTTAGGCCTCGCTTTACAGCCTCATTAATGTTATAAAAATAAGGCTCTTCGGCTTTTAAGGCTTTGGCAAAGTTTGCAACCGGTCCTCGCTCAACTGCAACAACCGAATTGGTCGTAGCTCTTCCTACAAATGAAGAAAAATCTGTCATATAAACTCCAACTAAATTATAAATTTTGTATAGCCTTACAGTCTAAATATTTTTTGTAGTTAAACTGCGTATACAATCGCATATACAAATGTCTCCAAAATTAAAATATTTGCATCCTGTTTCCATTCGAAATTAAATATTTCAAATTTAGATATTAATTCAATCCGACCATTATTTCAAACTGGCTACTTAGTCTTTAGTAATCAAGATTATTTGTTTTAATAGGATTGGTGATTAGTTTTCATGAATATTGCAAAAAAAATTCTCATATTTTTTAAAACACTTAACATTTTTTAGCTTCATAACAAATGTCGGACCGAGATAGCTTCATTTATCTTTAGCCCTAAGTTAACTATAGAATAAATACCAAACACTTCCATTCCTGAGTTGATTTTGTTATCAATATGACTATAAGTGAAAAGTACGCTACTATACGGAAAATTGCTTTTCACACGGTCAATTTATTCACTATGATCGCGTAAGGGACATTTTGCATTTGTATGCCACTGCGGAATAGATTATAAATTTAAAAAGAGGAACAATGGTCAGAGTTGTAGACAATATTTCAACTCCGGGTATCCTTGAAATCGACGACACACTTAAGCGGTCATTTAGTCAAACCGTGAAAGATTTTGCCGACGAGTACTTAGGATTCAAGGATTTACCTTTCAACAGAAGAGCTATATGGGGGATATATGGGTTGATCCTATTAGTATTTCTGCTCCAGGCTCCGGGAAGAGAGGTCTTTGACACCAAACTGGACTTAATCGTAAATCCACTCGGGCTTTTATCATCCCTGATTCATGTATGGGACGGAGCAAGATATCAAGGTTATCTTCAAGACCAATATATAGGGTATGCATTTCCCATGGGACCGTTTTTTGCTCTGGGCTGGCTGTTTTCCATCCCAATGTGGATAGTCCAGCGACTTTGGATGGCGGCAGTATTCACTGTCGCATTCTGGGGGATGATCCGGCTTCTGGAAGAATTAAATTTTGGTTCCGGCAGAACCAGACTCTTCGGAGCGATGGCCTTTGCGCTATACCCCACATTCACAATCTTAATTGGATCAACTTCATATGAGATACTCCCGGGAGCTTTGCTGCCGCTTTATTTGCTCCCGTTAGTTAAAGGGGCCAAAGGTGGATCTGTGGCCAAAGCAGGTTTAACGTCCGCAGCGGTTGTTTTATTTATGGGAGGTGTGAATGCCACGGCTACGGCGGTTAACATGCTACTGCCACTGCTTTTTCTGCTAACTCGCAAAATGAATCAGAGAACAATAGGATTACTTAAGTGGTGGCTTTTCGGAACCGGACTTGCAGTGTTGTGGTGGTTATTACCGTTGCTTTTTCTGGGAGGATATGGGTTTAACTTTTTGCCTTATGTTGAACAGGCAAGAACAACCACATCAACAATGTCTGCCACCGAAGTACTCAGGGGCGCCGGTAACTGGACCGCATATCTTGACTTTGGTTTTCTCAAACATACAGCCACCGAAGTATTGGCCGGCGGAGGAGACCCTAACCCAACATTAGATGCAGCACATCCTTGGATACAGAGTGGTTGGGTAATGGCCGTATATCCAATCTCAATAATAGGTACCTGTATATTGGGAGCTTTGGGCTTGGCGGGTATGGCACTTAGAAACTTGAAAGAAGCCACGTGGCTCAGGATATCACTTAGCCTTTGCATACTTTACGCGATGACCGGCTACTGGGGACACTTGGGCGGACCATTGTCTCACTTTATTCAAAACATCCTGAACGGACCGCTTGCTCCTCTTAGGAATATTTACAAGGTGGAACCGACAATAGCGGTAATTTTCATAATCGCAACCGTACAGCTTTTGGAAATTTTCAACAGAAATTTAAAGCTTAGATGGAACATAAAGCGAAGAATCTCTGCCGGAACTTTCACCCTAATCGGGGCAATTTTGCTGCTGTTGTCAATTTCTATCCCATACACAACCGGTAAGGTTCTCAACGGAAACTCATTCACCGCAGTTCCGAGCTACTGGACACAGGTCGCACAATTTTTAAACAACTATTCGCCAAACGAACCTGCACTAATGATACCGGCTTCATCTCAGGGTATGTATGTTTGGGGAACACCGGTTGACGAACCGTTGGAACCGTTAGCCGGTTCCCCTTGGACCACACAAGATATAGTTCCCTACGGTGGTGCAGGAAACCGTAGATTCTTGGATGCCATCCAAACCGCCTTCAGCTCCGGAAATGCGTTTACTTCAATGGGAACATATCTCGCCCGTGCCGGAATAAATTATCTAATAGTCAGAAACGACTTGAACTGGGAAGCTTCCGGATCACCGTCACCGGCCAAAGTTCATCAGGTCCTCCAACAAATCGGATTTGTCCCGGTTGCAAACTTTGGGCCGCAGATTCCGTCTCAAGACTATATAACGTCCGGGCAAAACGGCACTACCCCTAAAATAGATCCAAAATATCCGGCGGTTCAAATCTACACGTCTCAAGCAAACATTAACCAATTCCTGCCTAATTATCCTGTAGTTTCTCTTCCGGTTTCCAAGACGGTATTGGTCAGTGGCGGTCCCGGCTCGCTAATGCAGTTAACCGCTCAGGGACTCATTTCAAACCAACCCGTAATACTTACCGGAAATTCAATTCCCGCCATTTTAAAAATGAAACCGGAATGGATTTCTACTGATACTCTGCGACGCCAACAAATTGACTTCGGTCAAATTAATAATAATGCCTCATATACCCTGACCCAAAACGAAGATGCGCCTCTCGGAAGCCCGGGAGTCGGAGGAGGTAATCTGGTCAAGCAAATACTCCCCTTTGCGGCACTAAATCACCAAACAGTTGCGGTGATTACCGGTGTAAAATCACTCTCGGCTTCTTCATACGGATCTTGGTACTTTACTCTACCGCAGGAAGGCCCATTTGCCGCTTTTGACGGAAACTCTAACTCCGCTTGGGTTGCAGGTTCCGTAAACGGCTCGGTCGGGCAATGGATTCAGGCAGATATGACCACACCAATAAACGTATCCCAAATTTCCGTTGAGATGTTGATAGACGGAGACCCTCAGCGCCAAATAGCGACTTCGCTAACGGTATCGACCAACAACGGATCAATAACAACTCCGGTGAATGCCATAAATTCGCCCCAATTTCTTCAAGTTCCGCCCGGGCCTTCAAATTTTATAAGAATAACGGTAGCGGGAGCTCAGGGAGGAATACCCGGCGGGCCCGGAGTGGGAATAAGAGAAATAAATATACCCGGAATAGTTGTTCAGCGTTTCTTAGCAACCCCTGCCGATATTGCGCCCGGGTTGGATAAATTGCAGGGGTTTTCGCTGTCCACAATGGCACAAAGTGTAAACTTCACCTCCGGTGCAGCTTATCCGGCGCTCGCACGTATAATTACCCTTCAACAATCTGAAAATGTACAAATTACAGGACAGGCTCTTCCCGTACCGTCTCCGGCATTGAACTCCATGCTAGCTCCGCAATCTCCGATTAAAATAACTGCAAGTTCAACCTATGCAAATCTACCGAGATTTAACGTCGGAAACTTACTTTATCCTAAAGCCGACTATGCATGGATAGCAGGAACGTCCAATCCGACCATTAACTTAAGCTGGGGTCAAAATCGAACTCTGTCACAAATAAAGTTCCTTTTTACCACGAATTTTGCCGCCAATCCCCTTAAAGTCAAAATTCAGACAGAAAACTCGACTCAAACTGTTCCGATAAGTCAAAGCGGGGTGGCAAACTTTAGTCCGATAACGACAAGTTCGATTAAGCTAAGTTTCCCGGTTATTCAAAAAAATATTGCCGTAAACCAACTTACGGGTGAAGTCGGTCAACTCCCCGTCGGACTTTCAGGAATAAGAATTCCCGCATTGGCAGATCTGATGCCAAAGCAATTAAACGTAAATCAAAAATTTGACTTGGCCTGTGGTCAAGGTCCTCAGCTGGATATTGACGGCGCGACATATCAGACAAAAGTAAGCGGAACGGTAGGTGACCTTCTGCAAGCTTACCCGGTTCAAATTGCCTTATGTATAAATAATCCCATTCCGCTTTCAAAGGGAGCGCACTTTGTAGTAAACCAACCGTCAAATATCCCATTTTCTATTTCATCTTTGGCCATCGCACCTCAACAGCTACTAAGCACCCCTAAAGCTATTACCCAACTTACGTCCAACCGAACCATTTCCGTAACAAACTGGCAAAATGAACACAGAACGATATACATCGGACCCGGGAGTCAGTCCTATATTGAGATACACGAGAACTTCAACAAGGGCTGGCAGGCAACCTTAAACGGTCAGATTTTGACTCCGGTTACATTGGACGGATGGCAGCAGGGATTTATCGTACCCCAAGGGCAAGGCGGTGTGATCACCCTCACCTATTTACCAGATTTTTTGTATAATATTGTTATCGGCGTTGGAATTGCAGCAGTTATATTACTTCTGTTCCTTTTGGGATTGACCCTGTTTAACCGAATAAATCAAAGTGAAAACTTTGAGGAATCTACGGCAAACAAGGTTAAATCAAAAGTTCTGTTCTTTTTGCTGGCCGCTGCGACAATATTCCTGGTGGGTGGTCCGGCAGTTATATTGGTACCTTTGATTGCATTCATAAGTTATAGGACAGCCGACAGATACATGATCCCTAAAATCGCATTCGGCGCACTTACACTCGCCGGATTGATATCTGCTTTTCATATAGGGCTAAATGCGCAGAGCGGAGTTGGATCTTTCGGGTTTATTGCTCAGGGGCTTTCGCTTTTGGCTCTGTCATGTGCTCTACTTCCGGTATTTGACAGGGATGACCCGATTAAAAGCTGGCTTAGAACTTAATTTAATTACTTCAATGGCCTTTTTAATGTACATGCGGTCAGGGCTCATTAGCTGAAAAGGATCATTGGTTCAAAGCAACAATTGCATTGAACCAAGATAATCAGTGACATAAAGCAATTCCCCTCGGAGAGCCCGAGGGGAATTGTCCTTGTTCTTTACCGCAATAGACTTTATTGACTAAGCGGATACTGAATTTAAGTTAGCTCCCGAAGTCGATCCCTGTCCATTCGAGCTTGATGAACCAGTCTGCGGCTTGGGCTTCATTGTGCCAATCAATACGGCAGAATTATTCTTTTCAACAACTATTACCCGGTCACCTGATACTATACTCGCTTCTTTTATGCCGACAAACTTAGTAGTTGAAGTAATTGGGGCAGTTACAGTTTTCCCGTCGGGGATGCTTACCGTTATTGACGTTGAAGAAATAGAACTTACGGTTCCTCTGTCAATATTTACGGTAACCCAGGTGTTGTTCTTTCCTTTTACGGTAAATTGGTCTTGCACTGACCTGCGCATAAGCTTACCTATCCGAGCTTCAATCTTGTGACCTCTCCCTTTAAGGCAGGCTTTATCTGCCCCCCGCGAT
>DAIDJA010000050.1 GCA_027451605.1 Acidimicrobiales bacterium | reverse complement strand
TTGCTATTGTCGGTGATGCATTCGCAAAGCCGATTCTCCGTACACTTGATGAAAATCCCGAAAAATGGACCCTTACCAGCCTTTTTGCCGTGTTGTCATCAGGAGTAATGTGGTCATCTCACGTTAAAGAAGGTCTGTTACGCCACAAATCCACTTTACTGTTAGCGGATATATTCTCATCTTCGGAAGCCATTGGTATGGGTGCTAGCGTTACTACGTCTAATTCGATTAGCGATACCGCTAAATTTGTTCTCGGTCCCGAAGCCAAAGTCATAGACGATAATAATGTCGAAATTCCCAAAGGTTCCAAGACGGCCGGTCGGCTTGCCTTAAAAGGGCGGACGCCGATTGGATATTACAAGGACGAAGAGAAAACCAATCGGACATTTCCGGTGATTGACGGTGTCAGATATTCGGTTCCGGGAGATTATGCAACAGTTGATGAAAATGGCACGATTCATCTACTCGGAAGAGGATCTCAATGTATTAATACCGGCGGAGAGAAGGTATTCCCCGAAGAAGTAGAAGAGTTAATAAAAGAACATGATAGTGTTGCAGATGCCGTTGTCCTAGGGCTCGACGATGAAAAATTTGGGGAAACCGTTAATGCTCTCGTTCAGTTGTTGCCCGGTGAAGTAATCAGTCCCGAAGAGATAAGACTATATCTTAAAACTAAGTTAGCGGCATATAAAATACCGAAGCAACTCGTTTTTGTCGATTCAATCGGTCGCAGTCCTGCAGGAAAAGTAGATTATGCGGCATGCAAGAAAAGAATGACCGATATTTTAAGAGGATAATTTACCCTTAGAACCTGTTCCAACCTTTAAAAGTAGGTCCGGTCGGGGTTACCGACGAAGAACAGCCGTTACTGACATCGGTTGTTACGGTATACCACTCCCCTATTCCCGCTCCGAATATACTGGAAGGCGAATCATTTTCCAAAAAATAAGCACATTTATTACCGGTTGCTACTGCTACCTGAATCCAATAATATCTACCATTTTTACTTAGATTTATTGACCATAAATTAGGTAGCTTCGTAGAATACAGAGTGATTCCGACAGGTTTAACAACCTTAATATTAACTCCCGACGAAGAATTAAATATCTTTTGGGCAAAGGGTTGTATTAAAGATTGGTTGGACGACGTATACAAAACTGAGCTGTCAAATTCATTACCTAAGTACTTGAAGTTAATTGAATTGCTTGACTGACCCGCCGTTACAGACATCTCCGATGCAATAAAAATTGCAGTCAAAATCAAAATAACGGCTAAAAGAAATCCTATTACTTTAATGGCTGCGTTAGCCCTTCTTGACGGTCGTAAACCCGTTTCAAATTCATTGTATACGATCGGATTTGATTCAAAAACCGAATTGTTTGACTCTATTTGTCTGCCGGAGATTTTATCTTTGTTTTTTCTGACTGAACGTAAAGCCGACCTGCTATTCAAAATCACATATGTTTTATCGACACGATAGGAGTAATTCTTGAATGTTATATCAATATTGAGAGCATCATAAATCCGATAAATTATGATTCATTAACGAAGTTATTTTAAATTCCCACCCTTTTTCGCACTATGATTCCTAATTGCTGTCAAAATTCTTTCCGGGATTTGTTGATTTCTTGGATCAAAGTGTTATCTCCGTTTATTTTTGCACTTTAAGCTTCTATGTATTTGCAGTAATTCTTCAACAGAGTATTTGCACGTGATTGTTTTCGTTGATTCAACATAAAGTATTACGGAGATAAAGCTAAGAGTTATGATTCCAAAATGGACTAATAAGAGTCGTTAATTAATATTTCTCCTAATTATTGGCTATTCCAGTAATGTATTTGACGGTTTGGATTTTGTTGTCATTTGTGAATGATGAATGACTCTTTATGTTCAGCTGGAAAATGGCAGGTCAGACATAGTGGAATATTCACGGATGAGACCTTCGTGTAGATCCGAGACACTTATATTTGAAGTAATGATGCCTACACATCATATGAATTGATGCTAACGTGTAAAGTATGAGAACTACAATTACGCTAGATCAAGATACCGAACATTTGATTAGAAAACGAATGAAGGAGAGGAATCTTTCATTTAAAGATGCGGTAAATGAAGCAATCAGAATTGCCCTTAAAAATGATGACGCCAACATATTTAAAACTCCCGTTGCTTCGATGGGTCTCCCTTCGGTAAATTTAGACATTTCTCTTCGATTGTTAGGCGAACTTGAAGACGAAGAGCTACTTAGGAAGCAGCAAACCGGCAAATAAATCATGTACATGGTAGATGCGAACGTACTAATTTACGCTGTAAATAAATCTGACAAAAAGCACAAAAAGGCTAACCATTGGTTAGATCATGCATTATCCGGAAACGCTGACGTCGGATTTCCATGGATGGCCATATTGGCATTTCTGCGTTTATCAACTAAGCCAAACATCTTTCCGAGACCACTCACACTAATAACCGCACATGACATAGTCAATAATTGGCTAGCTCAACCTTCAGCGATGGTTATAAATCCAACAGATCGCCACCTTAAGATATCTTTTGATCTACTACAGGAATTAGGTAGTGCCGGAAATTTAATTAATGATGCACATTTGGCTGCACTTGCAATTGAATATAATGCGACAGTAATTACCTTTGACACTGATTTTGGCAGATTTAAAAATGTGGCTTGGCAAATCCCTGAATAGAAATAATTTACAAATTAAGGTCGATTGGAATCACAACTAGATTTAATTGCAAAAATTAATTTACGATGAAATCCTATTTCAAGTCTCTATTTATGCCTATCGAGACGACACTTATTTCGGTATATTATATGAATCAATTAATGTTTTATCTTATTTGCGCCATTTTCGCGCACAAAATCATTTACTTTCCAGTAAGCGTCAATGGATTCGCCCGCATCGCCCCAAAATCCTTCAAGGATATCATAGGCCATCATATTCTGATCAATAAAATGATTATTGACATCGGTTATTTCCAATTCTCCCCGTCCGGATGGTTCAAGGGTCTTAATGATATCAAAAACGGAAGCGTCATACATATAGATTCCTGTCACGCCGTAATTCGAAGGCGGTATTTCAGGTTTTTCGATGATATGAACTACTTTACCGTCTTTTAGTTCAGGTACGCCCAAATTTTTAAGATGGTCTGGGTTGTCGGCCTCAGTAAGTATAATTCGGGCTCCTGTCGGATTCGCATTAAAGTTATCTACGGCAGACTTTATCGTATATTCGACGATGTTATCAGCCAACATTACTAAAACGGGATCGTTACCGACGAACCTTTCTGCGAGACCCAAAGCTTCCGCTATTCCTCCCGGTTTATCCTGATAGGCATACAAAAGACGTTCCAATCCGGCACTGTGACCATTTCCAAGTAGACGTAAAAATTCACCTGCATGGGTTCCCCCTGTCACAAGCATCAGCTCGTCAATTCCCGCCGAAACCAATGTCTCTATCGCCCATGAAATCATCGGTCGATCATAGATCGGAAGCAAGTGTTTATTGGTGATCTCAGTGAGCGGTCTTAATCGAGAACCGGTACCGCCTGCCAATATTACACCTTTCATATTATTTCCTTTCAATTTCTTTTAAACATCCAAAAATCTTCTAACGGCTACAAAAGATCCGATACCCCCGACTACGGCTCCCGATACTATCAGAATAATGCCAATTATGACTGCTTCATGAGAAGTAGCTACTGTGGCACTTAATAACGAAGGCTGTCCCGAAGATCCAAGTTTTTCTGTATTCTTAACCAAATTACCCATTATATTTCTAAGTCCGAACACTAAAAGTGATGCAATGACAGCTCCGATCAGACCCTCTATCATTCCTTCAAGCATAAACGGAATTCGAATAAACCAGTTTGTTGCACCCACTAATTTCATGACCGCCACCTCTCTCCGTCGAGAGAATATTGCCATTCGAATTGTTACAAATATCAAAACAAGAGATGCCACTACCATCAAGAGAGCCATCCCAAGCATAATAATCTGTAGAATGGACGTGATCTTCTCCATGGTTTTTATCTCTTGACCTGGGTACACAACTGTATAAACACCCGGTTGATGACTAAATTGGTTATAAACTTGCAGAGCGTCGTTTGGATTTGTAAGTACACAGTTAAAAATTGTGGGCGTTGTCTGTACCGTAAAAGCCGATATCACCACCGGTTGATTAGCATAAAGACTCTTTAAGAGGTTATATGAGTCATTATGGTTGAGATAATTACAGCTTTGGATTAGAGATGATTCCTTTAATTGAGTTGAAATACCGTTAACTTCAGAATTACTGGCGTCGGCATTCATCCAAAGAGAAACACCGACTCCATGAGACCACTCCACCGTTGCATTTGCTACCCCTTGTTTTACCAGTAGCGCCGCACCGACTAAAGAAAGTGAAACGATTACGGTTAATATTGCCGCCAAGGCATATTGAAAATTACGCCATAAATTAATAAAAGTGTCTCGTAGGACCCTGGATAAACTAAATGACATTATCTGAACTAGCCTATTTCATCCAAATCGTCATCAAAACCGGCTATCAAACTCTTTGCAACTTCCGTATTTCGTCTATTGCGTCTTCTTCCTTTGGTCAGCTCACTTTCAGTAGTGTCTGCGGTAACGGCCTTTACTGCACCTGTTAATCTGTCTTCGACGGTATCGGATTCATCGATTCCATAGATACCGCGTTGCTGATCACGCACGAGAGAACCTTTGTCCAATTGGATTACTCTACGCCTCATCATATTTACAATGCCTACGTCATGTGTGGCCATTATAATTGTTGTTTCGGTTCGATTGATTTTATCTAAAATTCTCATGATGCCCTGCGAGGTTGCCGGGTCCAGATTTCCTGTCGGTTCATCGGCCAATAAGATGAGGGGGCGGTTAACAAATGCTCTCGCAATTGCAACTCTTTGCTGCTCCCCACCCGAAAGTTCATTTGGAAGCCGATGTGCTTTATTCCCCAACCCGACAATCTCCAAGGTCTGTCCTACCTTAGATTCAATAACGTGTTTGGATCGACCGATAACTTCCAAGGCAAACGCTACATTCTGATGAACCGTTTTGTTCGGGAGTAACCTAAAGTCCTGAAATACGCATCCTAAATTTCTGCGATAGTAGGGTACTTTAAAGGATCCCATTGAACCTAATTCCTTGCCACCAACCCAGATTTGACCGCTATCGGGTCTTTCTTCCCGCAACAGAAGCTTTAAGAAAGTAGTTTTTCCGGATCCCGATGGACCAACTAAGAATACAAATTCACCTTTGGAAATCTCAAGCGTCAATTCATTTAGCGCCTTATTGCGGTTGGACTTATAAGATTTCGAAACTTTTTCAAATTTAATCATGATTCTTTTGGCAATAGATGGCGCGATGCCTTGGTTAGATACACTGACCGGAGACGGTTATGCAAGCAAATTTCTCTAAGGGATAATACATCATTATTGCCACTTTAAAGCCTAGCAAAATATGCCATAGCTTTTGTAGATTTTAGGGTTAGAACAATTACTGCGAGTATAAAACAAATTGGAATTTTGGCAATCTTCATATGTTAGTAATGTCGAGTCATCTACTAACATAATTTCTCTCTATTGGTCACTATGCTAAAACTCATACAGCCGCGTAAGTTAAACTAATTATTGGGTAGAACTGTTTAGCCCAATAATTTTTTGCCCATGTTATACGGTGCTGAGGGATTAAGTTATTTCACTAAAAATATTGGATATAGAGGGACTTGATTAAGTGAGCGATTTTGACATGATGGCGGCATTTAACCGCAAATCCAATGAGGACATGGCACTGTTCATGGAGTCATTGGGGATTAAACTGTCTGATATCGTCCCCGGAGTAGACATAAAAAGAGTAAAGGACTCTTTTCTATCCAAGAACACACACATTCAATCCATAACAATACCCTTTAAGGAATGTAAATATATTCTTGAAGTAATAAATAAAGTCCCGGTCGGTAAATGCGTGAAAGAATCCGGAGGAGTAATTATAAAAACCGATACTTTGACTATGGATGATTGGGTAACAAATTTAATGATTGAACTCGAAAAAACTACAAATACCAATGTGAACGCAGCAGATGCCCTTCACAAATTTTTAATGGAATAATTAAGATAATATGCTAGATAGATTTAAAAGAGCGGTTGAAGACATGGGTCAAGCCGCAAAATCAATTGGCCACTTAGTAAATACACAGGTTTCTTCCGGTCAACTTGACGAAACTGAACTACAGTTGCAAAATGAATGGAATACCGCGTTACCTCAAAATAGGCTTCCGGATTCAGTCGAACGACGACTCACTGATACCGGCGCAAGAAAACTTCCGTGGATCAGTACTCAAAAACCCATTGAACTAAGTTTGGGGCAAAGTCACGGCTTTAGACCCGTCGGCATGGTAAATGGGACCTGTTGGTATCACTTTGGATATTCATGGACCGACGGGCATAAAATTGCCTGGGAAACTGCTCTTTACAGACTGATTTACGAAGCCCAATTAATGAAAGCACATGCTGTGGTCGACATTCAATTTTCCAACAAGCGACTAGGCCAGGATTCATCTGAAATGGACTATATGGTAACCGGCACCGCTTTGGCTCTGAACAACCATCCGATACCCAAAATCCCCGTTCTCACGACGTTAACCGCGATGAAATTTGTAAGACTTCTGGAGGTAAATTTGGTCCCGGTTGGAATAGCTATCGGTGCGGCATATGAATATCTCTACTATGGGGTAGGCGGATTTATGACTCAGGGTTTTGCAGGGCAAAATTTGTACCAATCCGGAGGTTCCGGCTACGGTAATACATTCGGTCAAAGCGGTCTTCAAGGCGGATTTATGAGCGGTTTAATGAATCAAGGGGGAATGTTCGGATCATTTTTCAACCAGGAAGTACTACCGTTATCAAATCTTGCCAATAAAGTCAGAAATAACGCGTTATATCAGCTAAAAATAGCCGCCGGACAGCAAAAAGGTAACTATCTTTTGGGTAACGACGGTATGTTCCAGATACTCAACTTTGACGGACAGACACCCGGTCAGAGCGGTGTTCTTGCAAGACAAATTACAATGGGAACCGTGTTGGAAGATACTCACAAATCGAACGGAAATCAAAAACGGAATATTTTAAATATCAAAGCAGTATTGGATCTCTCAGATACCAGCTCACTGATTCATATTGATGTTTAGTATAAATTAATAAAGGAGAAATAATGACCGATCAACCGGGCGATAGCGCTCTTCCTCAAGGCGCACTTGAACGTTTAAAAGGTACCACAACCGGAGATCACCGGGGGATATTTACATCTGACCTAAGTGTCAACGAATTCCTTCTGGTTCGAGAAGCCGGATTTGAACCGGTTGCGCTTGTAATGGGTTCGTGCATTTATCATGTCGGAATACAGTACGGTAAATGGAGTCAAAACCAGGAGATGGACGTCTTATCACAGGCAATGTATTCGGCCAGAGAAGCTGCTATGACCAGAATGCGTCAGGAAGCGGCAGATGTCAAAGCTGACGGAATAGTCGGCGTGAGACTTGAAGTGAAACTGCTACCCTGGGATAATAATCTCTTGGAATTCTTAGCAATAGGGACTGCGATTGTACATTCAAGTGGTTCTGAGGCATTTCGAGGCCCTAACGGTCAGCCGTTCACTTCAGACTTGTCCGGACAGGATTTCTGGACACTATTGCAAAGCGGTCATAGGCCTTTAGAGATGGTTATGGGTTCATGCGTCTATCACATAGCTCATCAGGGTACGATGCGATCACTCGGTAACATTGGTAAAAACACTGAGATAACGGTCTTCAGTCAAGCTCTATATTCCGCTCGTGAATTGGCGATGGAGCGTATGCAACAGGAAGCTATGTCGGTGGGTGCCGAGGGTGTTACGGGAGTCGTGGTTCATGAGAAAAACTATAACTGGGATTCACACGTGATTGAATTTTTCGCAATCGGCACTGCAGTTGTTCCGATTCACGACGAATCTATCGCTCCGGAGTTGGCTAAGCCTCAGGTTGTTCTATCTGTCAACTGAGATCTTTTACGCAACACTCTAACGATTTTTGTAACGACTCCCTAAAAGTTAGAAGATGAATGTTGTGGTAACCTATTAATCATGACTGCAGAAGTGGAAAACTCGTCCAATTTAGCCGAATTGTTTGTATCTGAACTCAAAAAAATACTTCCTCAAGACCAACTTGAAAAATTAGGCAGTTTCGATCTCAGCTCTCTCAAATCAATAAAAAACCATGAAGTGAGTTATATCTGCGCAAAGTGGGCAATTGATACGACATCTGACGAAAAGCATAGTGAATTCGGACATCTTGTCTCTAAAATTAAAGAGATTTTTAAGACGGTAAAAGAGACCGAATGGGAAGCTAGAGTTGCCTTAGAAATGTCTTCTATGTCTGTCTTAAAAGGAATGGAACTTGCAGGAGTAAACGAAGCGCTGGACGTGATAGAAAATATTGGCAAGTCAAAAGGATTTGATCAGACCAGTTGGGACAACCTTTTGAGCGAAATCGTAGCTAAATCAAAATCTTAAATAATTTTCGCAGCTTATCGAGGTTGAATTACTCTTAAAATTGAAAATTGATAATTGAGCTTTAACTTAGCATAGTGGTCTATTGTATGTCAGTTATTGGTTCAAAGTCTAAGATAATTAATTATTTTAAGCTCTAATTATTTAACGGATTATGCCATTTAATTTTTTTGTTAAAAATTGCGAAATCACTATCTGCTGATGCAATAGTTAATCCGTGTTGAATTGCCAAAGCAACCAAATGAGTATCGCTAATTAGATTTGCACTAATTTTATAATCTCTAATAAGTATTGCCATAACATTGGCGTGTTGTTCAATGGCCGATAGAATCCACACATTTTTGCTTTTTGTCCAATTTAGCACTATATCCCAAACCACTTCTCCCGTAAGAGCGGATTTAGATATTCTCGGATTTGTAATGATTCGCGTAAACGCATTTAGCGACTCCCATGGAAGTCCGAACGTTCTTCTCCGTTTAAAACGCTTAAAAGCCAGTGTTGTGCTTTGCCATGATAGCTCGAACTTTTATCAACTGCATACAATAATATATTCGCATCAACTAGCACCTTCAGATTCCTCTATATCTAAATAATCCAAAACTTCTGAAACATTTCTGACATCGACCGAAATCCCAACATCAAAAACCGGAAATGAAACAACTTTATCGATAGTTTCTTCAATGGCACCTTTTCTAATTAAGTCATTTACTATTTTAGAGATGCCGCAATCATTTTTTCTTCTAAGATTACTAACAATTGCGGCCGTATCGTCATCCAAATTAATTGTTGTTCTCATTTTTATATCGTAGCGCTTCTATGTAATATAAATGACATCATGATGCATAAAAATGCACTTCCCCATTAGTCGCACAAAAATT
>DAIDJA010000049.1 GCA_027451605.1 Acidimicrobiales bacterium | reverse complement strand
ATTTAGTAATTAGATTATCAGAATATATGTACCGGGGAAAATTGTTTTTATAAAGGCTCTAAATTTATTTTATCGATTAGGCACCAAGGGTACTCAATTTTTGTAAGTGATTGGGGTATCCGGTTGTTTAGTAGTATTTAATTAATAGTGAAAGCGCAAATTGCACCTAGTGAAAATTGAATTTAGACTATATTCTAAATGGGCATGAAGTTGTTAGACGTTATAGACAACCTTATCCTCCTAAAATAATACCGACCGAGAAAAATCCACCGAGAAAAAAATTGAAATATTTTAAAAACATATTTTTTAATGCAATTATCCTTTTCACGTTGGTCGTAGCTACTATATTAGTTTTACTCGGTGCAAATTTAGTCAATAAATCCTCTGATAACGTAAACTTTGTTGTCTCAAACGGAGTAATTTCGGTAAAGGTAAGCTCAGCTCTTAGCTTTAAAGAGCAGTTTTACCCGTTGCGACCCGTAACATATGGGAGTCAAAATCTGCAAATTTACGGAGGGTCAACCCTTGGGTATTTTGTTGATTCGAATTCAAGTAGTTCCAATTCCAAAAATGGCAACTCCAAAACAGTTTCAGCAATTCTGGTTGTCGGACTCGGCCTTACTATTGTAACGATATCGGCAATTACCGCTTTTATGGCAACGTGGCGTCGACATCGGAGAAAAAAAGCCGGTGAGTTATAGATTATTAATTTGCCATTCAAATTTTTAGGAAATAGGATAATTTGTATGGAAGTATCATTGCAAAAGATTAGAAAGTCGTGGGAAGCCTTGGAGGGTTATCACACCATGGTATATTTTGCCCCTGAAGCAATCGCAGACTATCAGCAGGTAGGTCTGGATTTTATATTAGGGTATTTTGCCTCAAGGTCTGCCCCCATGGGTAGGGTAAGCGATAAAGTTGTGACGTCCGCGTTTTATGTTTTTAAACCGGAACTTGTTTCAATGGCCATACCAAAGGCTTGGGAGATTATTGATCCCGACGAATTGACCAGGATTCGATACGGTGCTGCGGACAAAGCTTTAAGAAGGATTTTGGGTGAAGAAATAAGTTCGGCTGAAATCGCAAAGTCAGCTGAAATTGCCTCAAGAATCGCGCATACGGCGGCAGACAATTTTGCGGGAAGACCTTTATTTGCCGGACACTGCAATATAGCCTGGCCCGAAGAACCCCATATGATACTTTTTCATGCTCAAACTTTGATTAGAGAATTCAGAGGAGACGGTCATATGTTGTCATTGGTCGTTCACGAAGTCTCACCGCTTCAAGCGCTGATTTTAGACGGTGCGGCTTCAAAAGAACATTCAATAAGTTTTTTGAAATCGACTAGAGGTTGGAGTGCAACTGAATGGGCTACCGAAGAAGACGACTTGATATCTAAAGGTTTGATAACTAAATCCGGAGACGATTTGGCTGTTACGGAGTCTGGGCGCCAGCTGAAAGATGCAGTGGAAACTATGACGGACAGACTAAGTCTGGTTGCTTATTCTCAGGTATCGAATGAGGATTTGGATATTTTAATTAGCACGGGAAAGAAATTTGCGGAAAATCTTGCACAGGCAAATTCTTTTATTAAAAACGGCTGAGGCCCTGATAGCTTGAGATAAATTTAATGCCGATAAATTCAGAAAAGATGTTTCTCTCTAAATAAATGTGGCGGAGGGAGTGGGATTCGAACCCACGGTAGCTTGCACTACGACGGTTTTCAAGACCGTTACCTTCGTCCGCTCGGTCATCCCTCCATCAGATATCTAGCCCTTTATCAGATTGTCTTTCTAAAGATCACTGAATTAATATCAGTGATTTAAGACTATTTATGGCGTACTATATTCTAACTTAAAATATATTTACTTTTTTTGAACGTATTTTAGCAGGGATTCCAGCCATGATCCGGCATTGTCCCATGCCTGAGTGGTGGCTTTGAGGATAGTATCGGATCCGTATGTCGGATATGACCCTAAGAATTTGACGCGTGCTAATTCGGTGTGCAGGTCCATTAAACAATCAGCGACTACCGGCTCTTTAATGTGACCCTCAAACTCAATTATAAAACAATATTGACCGAGCCGTTTTTTTGTGGGTCTCGATTCCAGCTTTGTAAGATTAATTCCGCGGGCTGAAAATTTTCCTATTATTGAATGCAGACTACCCGGTCGATCACTGTGCTGAAAACATGCGATTGTGGTTCTGTCATTTCCGGTCGCATTAGGGATTTTGTTTTTGGCTAAAATCACAAATTTAGTCTGATTGTCATGGTGATCTTCTATTTTCGATCTTAATATAGTAAGTCCAAATACTTTCGATGCACTTTGTGGTCCGACCGCCGCCAGACGTTCACTTTTGGATTCAGCGACCAGCCTTGAAGCTTCCGAAGTTGAGTTCGTAGCCGTAATTTTTACTCCCGGCAAATTTTTTGCCAGCCAATTTCGACACTGTGCTGTGGCATGTGGATACGACAGTACTTCTTGAATGTCGCTGAGCCTGGCACCTTCTATCGCCTGAAGATGCTCATGAATGTCCAATATAAGATCCTTTTGAATCATCAGTTCAGAATGGAATAGAAGCTGATCTAATGTTTCCGGCACCCCGCCTTCAATGGAGTTCTCAATCGGTGCCAGCCCAAACTGAACGGTTTGACTTTCGGTTTTTTGAATAACTTCTGTAATCGAATCAAAAGCGATAATTTTAAAGTTCTCCGAAAGATTTAACTTCTGAACAGCTTCATAGCTGAAAGAACCTTCCGGTCCGAGATAACCTATTTTATTCATCTAAAGCTTCAATTCGTTTCATATCTTGTTTTGCCGCAATAAACTAAGATTAATCTATAACGTTTTCAGGTATTCAATAACTTAAATAAAGATCTCATGGAAAAAAATCAAAGTTGGTTAAGCGACTACGAAGATTCAGAATTAGTCCCGAAAAAGCCGCAACTGAATGATTCTCAGTACCAGAAAATCTATATAGACAAGTTTAGTGACATTGGCATAGCAAGAGTTGACCATAATCGTTCGGTAAGGCAGACTGTTCCGGAAGTAATTTATGCTCCCGGTAAAACTTCCGATGACTGTGCAAAAATACTTCACGAGCTACTTGATACGCGGATCGGACCTGTCATTATTACCCGAGCGAATGTAGACCAGATTACAGCATGTCAGACAGTTTCCAAACCTGACAGGGTTGTTGAAATCTCTAAGGGAAATTTGGTGGCTTATTGGTTGCCGTTAGAAAAAAATGACTGCCTAATTTCGATAGTAACAGCCGGAACCGCCGATATTCCGGTTGCCAAAGAGTGCGAAGTTGTTTTAAATGCATTCGGGGTTTTGCCGAAAGTGTTTTATGACTGCGGCGTTGCAGGTATTGACAGAATTATGAGTATTAAACAGGATTTGGTCAAATCTCAGGCTGTCGTGGTTGTGGCAGGAATGGAAGGGGCCTTGGTTTCAGTGGTTGCCGGAATGGTTGCTTCTCCGGTAATAGGGGTGCCTACCAGTGTCGGATACGGATCATCTCTTGAAGGAGTTACCGCATTGCTTTCAATGTTGTCAAGCTGTTCGCCGGGGGTGTGTGTGGTGGGAATTGATAATGGATTTGGTGCTGCATGTGCGGTTTTGAGGCAAACGCTAAACAAGCAAGTTTTCTAACGATATTTTTGATGGCATTATTTGTAGTAAAGACCGATTTAAACGACAGCACTATTGACAGATTCATATGAAGACACTCTTAATTGAACCAATATTTGGAATATCGGGCGATATGTTTAACGGCGCGCTCCTGGATGCAAGCAATTTGTTTAATGAGCTCAAATCTGAGCTGAATAAGTTAAAAATTCCGCAAGTTGACGTTGAGATATCTACAGTAACGAGATCCAATATAAGGGCAACTCGATTTAACGTAATCGATAATTCCGGAAATAAATCGGCTGAAAGACACTACTCGGACATAATTGATATGATTGACGCTTCGGATTTAAGCAAAGCTGTCAGGGAAAAGGCAAAGACAGCTTTTAATTTTCTTGGAAGAGTGGAGGCCGAGATTCATAATATTGATATTTCGGAATTACATTTTCATGAAGTCGGTTCAGTTGATTCAATCTTCGACATTGTGAGCGCATTTATACTGTTGGATTTTATTGCGGTGGAAAAAGTATTTTCGACTTCCGTGGCCAACGGGACCGACGAAAGTATTGAAAATTTTCACGGCAAGACATTTTGTGCATCTCCGGCTGCTCTTAAACTTCAGGAGTCGATGAGGTCAACTTTTTTACCGATACCGGCCGAAATTACAACTCCCACCGGTGTTGCAATTTTAAAGACTATTAATCCGGAGTTCGTGGAACTTCCCAAGTCGATGAGGCTGGAAAAAATCGGTTACGGTGCCGGAAGCAGAGAATTCGATCATCCAAATGTTTTAAGGATCGGATACGGAGTTATCGAAGATGTTCCTTTTAACTATCCTGTAGATAAAAACGGTTCTGCCCGGATTGAACCGCCAGGATTTGTACAAGAGGAAGTCGATCTTCTCTCTACCAATTTGGACGATGTAACCCCTGAGATCCTCGCTTTTGCATCGGAGAAGTTGCTGAATCTTGGAGCTTATGACTGTTGGGTGATTCCCATTGCCATGAAAAAGGGACGCCATGGGTTCGAGTTAAATGTCATTTGCAACCCGAATATCTCCGCTACTCTGATTGAGGCCGTGTCAAATGAGACTAAATCATTGGGTGTTAGAGTTAACAGGCAGTTTCGATATGTTCTTAACAGATATAATTCATCGGTGATTGTTGACGGCTGCAAGATATCTATCAAAGTTTCACCTTTCGGCTTTAAGGCTGAATATGATGATCTTGCGGCGGCTGCAAGAGCCTTAAACCGTTCAATATCCGATTTAAAAAAAGAGGCAGAGTTTTTGTATTCGGCTTCGGAAAATGTCAAAAGCAAAGAATCATAAATGGCAAAAATAACCGGAAAAAAATATCTATATTTTGATTCGCGGATTTACCCACCTATTTGTTTAAATCTTAAGCAAATATTAAGTTTATTAATTCGTAAACTTAGAGGTACTACTGTTAGAATTGTCAAGTAATGTAGCGCTATTCGCATTAATTATCACCGTTAAGGAAAAGTCAAATGACAACTCAAAATCAAGGTATAGCTCCCCCTGATTCAAAATCTGAAGGCGTCTCAGATAAGCCGATTGCCGTAAGGCTTAGCGAAGCTACTAAGATCTACGGAAAAATTGGCACGGAGTCAGCCGTAATCGCTATAGACAGAATATCTTTAACTGTAAATTCTCAGCAGTTTGTTTCGATTATGGGGCCATCGGGGTCGGGTAAGTCGACTTTGCTGCACTGTGCGGCAGGCTTGGATTCGTTGACTTACGGAAGTGCCTTTATCGGAGATATTGATATCACGCGGCTTTCGGATACAAGCCTAACCAAAGTAAGAAGAAATAATATCGGTTTTATATTTCAGGCATTTAACCTCCTGCCAACACTTACTGCTCAGCAAAATATAACCTTGCCGATTGAACTTGCTTCGGGCAAATTGGATCGCGATTGGTTTGATCAACTTGTGGAAAGCCTTGCAATTAAAGACAGATTAAATCATCTTCCCAGTGAACTATCGGGGGGTCAACAACAGCGAGTCGCCGCCGCAAGAGCTATGATTACAAAACCTACGGTTTTATTCGCAGACGAACCTACGGGGAATTTAGATTCCAAATCTGGGTCTCAGCTGTTGCAGTTCCTGAAATATTCCACGCGATCACTCGGTCAGACCGTAGTTATTGTGACTCACGATGCCAAAGCGGCGGCAAATGCCGATGTTGTTTATGTAGTTAGAGACGGACATATTGATACCGTAGTTAAAGACCCTACCGTTGATCAGCTACTGGGTATTTAGCGGTGTTTAAAATATCCTGGTCGAATTTAAAGTCACATATCGGAAGACTTATAGCTTCCATGATGGCGATTGCCTTGGGTGTTGCTTTTGTCGTAGGAATAATGGGATTTGCGTCGGCAATAAAGAACGCATTAATCACATCGTTGGCTTCTCAGGATCAAAATATATCTGTTATAGTCGCACCTAAATCTTCCGGAAATTTTAGCGGCTTTGCCGATAGAAGAACAATTCCTTTTTCAACGCTGAATCAGATAACACAAATTAGCGGAGTTAAGGCCATCTACGGTCAAATTGACGGACCGGCAGTGATATTGGACAGTCACAATAAGCCCTTTGGCTCATCTGGGCTGGCTGTATCAAATCCTGATTCACCATTGTTTAAAATGTATCCTCTCGTAACAGGCTCATATCCTAAGACCAATAACCAAGTTGATGTAGATCAGATAACCTACAGAGCCCTAAAGCTATCATTGGGTAGATCAATCAGATTCGTTTCCATTTCCGGTACTCCCCGAACTTTTGTGGTGGTCGGTGAAGTGGTACCACCGGCAACGCGGGCATTTAATAGCGGATCATTTGCACTTTTTACTCCTGCAGAAACTAAGAAATTTACTCAGGCAACGGGCTACACCCGAATTGACGTAATAGCGAATCCTTCGGTATCTGATACCTCTCTAAGAAATGAGATTATTTCTAAAATTGGCCAAAGTTACTCAGTTTTGACAGGCGCTCAGGCGGTGTCTGCGGAAGAGACAAAGGTAATAAGTGCGACAAGTATTATTGAAACGGCTTTATTAATTTTTGCGGTAGTCGCAATTTTTGTCGCCTCGCTAGTAATAGTCAATACTTTCAGAGTGTTGGTCGCTCAACGAATCCGGCAGCTCGCACTATTGCGCTGTGTAGGAGCAAGTAAGCTTCAGGTTTTTAAACTTCTTATATACGAATCCGTATTGGTCGGTTTAATAGCGTCATTGGGAGGAATTGTTGTCGGATTTGGGCTTTCTAATCTAATAGTTAAAATCATTACAGCCAGTACGCCTTCGATGAGTTCTCTGGGCGTAGCAGTTACTCTAGGGCCAATTTTATACGGACTTTTAGTCGGAATTTTTGTGACTGTTGCTTCTTCACTTTTTCCAATTTATAAAGCTACAAAAGTGGCGCCAGTAGAAGCACTCAGAATAGTCGGTGAGGCCAGAGTTACCCCCAAAACATCGGTATTCAGATTGATTGTTATGATTGTATTTTTTGCTTTGGGTCTTCTGATAATTGTTGGTGGACTTAATACTTCCAATGCTGCATTAATTGCGACCTTCGGAGGGGTATTTATCTTTATCGGAGTGATTGTCTCAATGCCATTTTTGGTTAAACCAATGGTCAGTTTTCTCAGTTTCCCTCTCAAAATATTTGGCACGGCAATTAAGATAGGAAAGCAGAACACCTTTAGGAACAGGAACAGAACTGCAATAACAGCTTCGGCATTAACTATCGGACTGATGCTCGTTTCTTTGGTAGCGGTTATATTTTATTCATTTTCAGGATCTGTTACCGCTCAACTAACTAAAGACGTTCCCTTCTCATATATTGTGTCAACGGGTAAATTTAAAACGGTCGTACCGTTAGCGCTTGTGAATGAATTTGAAAAATCCAAATATTTTGACGGAATTTACACGGAATCAGACAATGTTGCAATCGTTAAGGCGGTGTCAAAAGGAGATTACACTCTTCCGAAAAACAGATTTAATATAGCTACTCCGAGGCGTCCGATAAATACTGTTATCACCAGAGGAATATCTACGGTTTCCTATGATCTTTTTTCCGCCTACGGCCTCAAGGCTCAATCCGGTTCACTTTTATCGTATAACAGCGGAAAGATAATTATATCGTCCTCCGTGTCCAAGGCAATGGAGATAGGCATTGGAGGAGTTATCGAGTTTACGTCTGAAACCGGTAACATAACAACGGGAACTGTGGGTGCAATTATGCAGTCACAGAATATAGCATCCAATATTATTGTGCCCCAGAGTACTATGAATGCCTTGTATACAGATAACGGATATAACTATGTCTTTCTGAAGCAGTCAAAAGGAATTAGTACCTCGGCGGTCGTTTCATATATTCAAAACAAATCGGATTCTTATCCTCTTGTGACCAGTGAAAATCTGCAGACTTTTATCTCAAATATTACCGGTAAGATTGCTGTCGCTTTGGATATCTTTACGGCTCTCTTGGGATTTGCTTTATTTATAGCCTTTATCGGCATTGCAAATACCCTGTCGCTCTCGGTAATTGAACGAACCCAGGAGTTCGGATTATTAAAGGCATTGGGATTTACGAAAAGTCAAATAGGTATGACTATGATCTTTGAGGGATTTATGACTTCGCTTATGGGTTCTTTGATTGGAATTATTCTCGGCGTCATTGGCGGTTATGGTGTAATTAAGAGTATCTCTTCTGCCTCTATTATTTTTTCGATTCCGTGGGGAAACTTAGGGGTTTACTTGCTTGTAGCAGCTGTCGCCGGAGTTTTTGCATCTCTGCTTCCGGCTCGCAGGGCATCGCGTCTGGCACCTACTGAGGCTATGGCCCAAATTGGCTAAGAATATTTGAAGACCTTTCCTTGATTACCGACTGCAAGGCAAAATGATGGGTTTATACAGGATATTGCCGTTATGGTCCCGGTTGTGTTTACATTTAGTGTTTCTCTTAAAATACCTCTTTCCAAAATGAAAGCGTGTCCCGGAGCGTCTGTTGCAATACAGAAATCGTTGGATGTGCAGCTTATTGAAGTGATGGCACCGGCGGGGTCAATGTTGGTACCGGAATTGAACTTTAAGCCGTTATATACAAAAACAAATCCCGCATTATCTACTGTGGCGCAAAAGTTTATGTTAGAGCATGAAACAGAATTAAGTATTCCATCGGGAAATTCTTGAGGGTCGATTAAAACAGGTCCTCGAATGCTGCCGTTTTTGTAGAAGTAAGCGTCACCGTTTGAATCTGTTGCAACACAAAATCCTGAAGACGGGCATGAAATAGAATATATGTGATCAGAATTAGACCCGATCTGTCCAAAATGTCTCCAGACACCGTTTCTATAACTTATAAAACCTCCAAACTCATTTCCGAATAGACAGAATTTGTCGGTATAACAAGAAACGGATTGGACTGCATCCATTCCCGGGATGGTAGTTATATCATTTATATCTTGGCCTTTGGTCCAAGCTCCATTTTCTAAAAAAAAGACGTTTCCCAGTCTGTCGGTTGTTGCACAAAAGTTATTGAAGGTACAAGATATCGCAATTAGGGTATTAAAATTCTCAGTGCCCGGGCTGTTGTCAATCTTTGCTGGCTTTGTCCAAACACCATTTTTGTAAATTATTGCATCGCCGTTTCTTCCCACGGCTACGCAGAATGATACCGACGAACAGCTTATGGCCCTTATGGGCCTGTACAATAAGTTCGTGCTTCTGCCTATATTAACATTGGAATAACTAAAGTTTGCAGGCAACCCTGTGGTTTGGTTCGATGTGGCTTTGTCCG